>JALYTR010000108.1 GCA_030854165.1 Pseudomonadota bacterium
ACGCCCGCCCATGGCGTGAAAGGGCCGGACCTCACCCATCTGATGAGCCGCCGCACCCTCGCCGGCGGGACGCTCATCAACAATACCGGCAATCTTTCGGGCTGGATTTCCGATCCTCAGAGCCTCAAGCCCGGGGCGAAGATGCCGGCGACCTGGCTGAGCGGGCCGCAGCTCGCCGACCTGCGCGGCTATCTGGAAACCCTGCGGTGAGGGCGCCGCCATGACCGCCTGGGAGGACGCCCGGCGCCCGAAGGTCGTCTCGGTCGATGGCGACTGGCCGGGCGCGCGGCTGGAGCGGATGTGGAAGACCGAGCCGGGCCTGAAGGGCTGGTTCTCCACCGTCGATCACAAGGAGATCGGCAAGCGCTACATCGTCACCGCCTTCATCTTTCTGATCGCCGGCGGCGTCGAGGCGCTGATCATGCGCCTGCAGCTCAGCGGGCCGGAAAAACACCTGCTGAACCCCGAGCAGTACAACCAGCTCTTCACCATGCACGGCGTCAGCATGATCTTTCTCTACGCCGCGCCGATCCTGACCGGCTTCAGCAACTATCTGTGGCCGCTGCTGCTGGGCTCGCGGGACATGGCCTTCCCGCGCCTCAACGCCCTGTCCTACTGGGTCTATCTGGCCGCGGGCCTCTTCCTCTACGCCGGCTTCGTCACCGGCCATGGCCCCAACGATGGCTGGTTCAACTATGTGCCCTATGCGTCGCGCCGCTACGATCCGGGGGTCAACATCGACGTCTATGCCCTGGGCCTGATCCTGCTGGGCATTTCGACCACCGTCGGTTCGGCCAATTTCGTGGTGACCTTCCTTCGAACCCGGGCGCCGGGGATGTCGGTCAACCGCGTGCCGATTCTGGTGTGGGGGACGCTCACCGCCTCGGTGGCCAATCTGCTCGCCGTGCCCGCTGTCAGTCTGGCGTTCTTCCTCCTCTGGATGGACCGCCAGTTCGCGACCCACTTTTTCGACGCCGGCCAGGGCCAGCCGCTGCTCTGGCAGCACCTGTTCTGGATGTTCGGCCATCCGTGGGTCTACGCCATCGTCCTGCCGGCCATGGGGATGGTCTCCGATGGCCTGCCGACCTTTTGCCGCCGCCCCCTGGTCGGCTATACGCCGGTCGCTCTGGCGACGGTGGGAACCATGGCCCTGGGGTTCGGAGTGTGGGTCCACCACATGTTCGCCACGGGCCTGCCCAGCCTCGCCCTGGCCTTCTTCAGCGGGGCCTCCCTGATCATCACCCTGCCCAGCGCCGTCGCGGTGTTCGCCTGGACGGCGACCATCTGGCTGGGCCGGCCGATCATCACCACCGCCTTTTTGTTCTTTTCCAGCATGATCGTGCTTTTCGTGATCGGCGGCGTCTCCGGGGTGATGACCGCCTCGACCCCGGTCGATTGGCAGCTCACCGACACCTATTTCGTGGTCGCCCACATCCACTATGTGCTGATCGGCATCAACGTCTTTCCGGTGGCCGGCGCGGTCTATTACTGGTTTCCCAAGATGACCGGGCGGCTGATGAACGAGACCCTCGGCCGGTGGAACTTCTGGATCATGTTCGTCGGCTTCAACGTCTGCTTCTTTCCCATGCACACCCTGGGGCTGCTGGGCATGCCTCGGCGCATCTACACCTATCCGGCCGGCATGGGCTGGGCGACGCAGAACCTGATCGTCTCCCTGGGCTCGGCTCTCTTCGCCGTCGGCGTGCTGCTGCTCCTCATCAATGTGGCGCTCAGCCTGAGGCGGGGCAAGCCTTCGGGACCCAACCCCTGGGGCGCGCCGACCCTGGAATGGTCGGTTCCCTCGCCGCCGCCGTCCTACAACTTCGCGGTGATTCCCACCGTGGCCAGCCGCCATCCTCTGTGGGAAGAGCAGATGAACGAGAGCAAGGCGCGCTCGGAGCTCACCCGCGGCTACCTCCTCGACCGCGGCCGCGAGACCCTGGCCACCTCGCCCCTCGACGGCGAGCCGAACCTGATCCTGGAGATGCCCGGCGACACCCTGGCGCCCTTCGTCCTGGCCGTAGGCATGGCGGTGCTCACCACCGGCGCCCTGCTGCATCTGTGGTGGCTGGGCGGTGCGGGCGCCGTCTTGTGCGTCGCGGCGCTGATCAACTGGTTCTGGCCCCGCCGCGTCCATACCGACGTGGAGGCCGCCGATGGCTGAAGCGGTCTATCACGGCGAGGCGCTGCCGGTCGGCTCGCTCGGCCACAACGCGGTGGGCTGGTGGGGCATGCTGTGCCTTGTCGCCACCGAGGCGTCCCTCTTCGCCTACCTGCTGTTCAGCTACTACTATTTCGCCGTCCAGCACGGGAAGTCCTGGCTGCCCGTCGCCCATCCGAAGCTGGCGCTTTCGGGCCCCGACACGGTGGTTCTCCTGGTCAGCAGCGTGGCGATCTGGTGGGCCGAGACGGGGGTCAAGCGGGGGGCGCGGACCCAGCATCTGGCGGGAACGGCCATCGCCATCGCCCTGGGCGTGGTCTTTCTGGTCGTTCAGTATTTCGAGTGGCGGGGCAAGACCTTCACGATCGCGAGCGGCGCCTATGGTTCGCTCTATTTCACCATCACCGGCTTTCACATGGCCCATGTGGTGGTGGGGGTCATCATGCTCAGCGTCGTCTTCGCCTGGTCGGCGGCCGGCGATTTCAACACGCGGCGCCATACCCCGGTGATGATGAGTTCGGTCTATTGGCATTTCGTCGATGCGATCTGGCTGGTGGTTTTCTTCACCTTCTACATCACCCCCTATCTCTGGTGAGCCATGACCGTCGCCACGGACCCGCCGCATGACCATCCCGCCCCCCACCGTCACCGGGTCAGCCCCTGGCTTCTGCTGGCCGCCCTGGCCGCCGGGCCGTTCGGCTGGATCGTGCAGCTGGTGGTCGGCTACGGGGTGGCCGGCCATGCCTGCTTTCCGGGCGATGCGCCCAGGCTCGCGCCGCCGCCGGGGGGATGGGGCGGCGAACAGGCCGGCCTTGTCGCCCTCAACCTCGCTTGCCTGGCCATCGCCCTGGCCGGCGCGGGCGTCTCGTTTCGAAACTGGCGCAAAGTGCGCGGCGAGAAGGGCGGCGGGGCGCGAAACCTGCTCGAGACCGGCGAGGGGCGCACCCGCTTTCTGGCCACCTGCGGGATCCTGGCCGGCCTCGCCTTCGCCGTGGCCATCGCCTTCAACACCGCCGAACCCCTCGTCATCGCCTCCTGCTGGAGGATAATCCCATGATTTCAAGAGAGCCGCCGCTTGAAAACCCAACCCATCCGATGTCCGTCATCCCGGAAAGACGGCGAAGCCGGCTTATCCGGGACCCAGAGGCCACATTCAACGTTCGCGGCCATGGACGGCCAATCGTTTCATCGCGGCGGTGGCCCCTGGGCCCCGGCTGTCCGCGCAAGAGCGCTCCGGCCGGGATGACGGATAGGGGTAGGTCATGGAGCATCGCGGTTGGCCCGCTGTCTTGCTCCGCACTCGCCACGATACTGGCGCTCCTCCTCGCTGCCTGCGCGCGCACACCCGATCGTCCCACGTGGCCGAACTTTGGCGGGAACGCCGAGCGGGGGGCGACGACGATCACACAGGCCGGCTGCGGCGCCTGTCATTTAATTCCGGGGTTGCAGCAGGCGCGCGGCATGGTCGGGCCGCCGCTGATCCATTTCTCGCGCCGCACGATCATCGCCGGCATCCTGCCCAACACGCCGGCCAATCTGATCGCCTGGATTCGCGATCCGCAGCATATCGTTCCGGGCAACGCCATGCCCAGCTCGTCCCTCAGCGACGCCCAGGCGCGCGATGTCGCCGCCTATCTCTATACCCTGCGGTGAGGCGATGAACGCCGAAAAGCCCCGCTGGCGGACGCTGATCGCGGTCTGGCTGGCCGCCTGGATCGTCGCCGGGGCGGTGGCCGGGGCGGGCGCCCTGGCGGTGATCGAGGGGGGGCTCTTCGACGCCACCGCCAGCACCCCGCATTATCCCCTGGTCGGTTGGGCCGCTCATGCCGCCTTCATCAGTTCGGTGAAGGCCCGCGCCGGCGACATCGCCGCGTCCGGCCATTTCAGCGCCGCCGAGGTGACGGCCGGCTTTCACGACTATGAGGCGGACTGCGAGATGTGCCACGGCGGCCCGGCCGTCTCCCGCGCGCCCTGGGTTCAGGGCATGACGCCCACCCCGCCCTTCCTCATCGACGCCGCCCGCCGATGGACGCCTTCCCAGCTCTACTGGATCGTCGGCCAGGGCATCAAGATGACCGGCATGCCCGCCTGGCGCGCCGTGCTGACCCGCGGCCAAGTGTGGAACCTCGTCGCCTTCCTGGAAGCGCTGCCCTATCTTTCCGGCGGCGACTACGCCCGCCTGAAGGCGGCCGACTGGTCGCAGTCCGCGACGACGCCTTCCAGATCGACCGCGCCTATTCCTTCTCGTATTTGAAGCTGACCCGAAGGCGGCTGCGATAGGCCTCGATCTGGCCGTCGGCGGCCAGGGTGATGTCGAGTTCGACCACCTCGGCGACCCGCAGGTCGCGCAGCGATCCCGCCGCCGCCGCCAGGGCCTGCTTGGCCGCGTCCTCCCAGCTCGTGCTGCTCGTGCCGATGATCTCGGTGACCCGATAGACGCTCATGGCGCTCTCCGTTGCCCGCGCCCCCGTCCCGCGATAGGGCGCCGCGTAGGCCCATAGGTCAAGGCGCCGCTCCGATGCGTTGACCCCAACGACAATGCCGCGCTTGATGTCCGTGCGCGCTGGCAAGGAGTTTCCCATGAATCCGATCACCCTTTTTCTCACCCTGGCCCTGGTGGCGATCGGGGCCCTGGTCGGGCGAACGACCACTCCTGTGTTCGGCGCGCCTTTCATCGTCGTGGCGATCCTCGTCGCGGTGTCGCTGAAGATGGCCAACACCTGGCAGAAGTTCGTGATTCTGCGGGCCGGCAAGCTGCAGGGGGTCAAGGGACCGGGCCTGTTCGTGATCTTTCCCATCCTCGACACCGTGGTCGCGGTGATCGACGAGCGCATCCAGACCACCGCCTTCAACGCCGAGCAGGCGCTGACCCGCGACACCGTGCCGGTGAACGTCGATGCGATCATCTTCTGGCGCGTCCACGACGCCCGCGCCGCGGCCCTGGACATCACCGACTACCGCACCGCCATCGACCGGGTGGCCCAGACCTCCCTGCGCGAGATGATCGGCTCGTCCATGCTCGCGGCCCTGCTGTCGGACCGCAAGACCGCCGACGAGCATCTGGGCGAGGAGATCGGCCGCAAAACTGCGGCCTGGGGCATATCGGTGCTGTCGGTGGAAATCCGCGACGTGGCCATCCCCGAAGCCCTCCAGGACGCCATGTCCCGCCAGGCTCAGGCCGAGCGCGAAAAGCAGGCCAGGATCATCCTGGGTTCGGCCGAGGTCGCCGTCGCGGCCCAGTTCGTCGAGGCGGCCAGGGCCTATGAGGACAATCCCGCCGCCCTGCAGCTTCGCGCCATGAACATCATCTACGAGACCACCAAGGAGCGCGGCACGACCATCCTGATGCCGTCCTCCATGGTCGACGCCATGAACCCCGCCGTCGCGCTGGCGCTGGCGGGCAAGCCGAAGTCCTGATCTGGAGCGCTCCTTATATGACCCTTCTGCTCAACATCCTGTGGTTCATCTTCGGCGGTTTCATCACCGGTTGCCTGTGGCTTCTGGGCGGCGCCTTCCTGGCCCTGACCGTCGTCGGCCTGCCGTGGACGCTGGCCGCCTGGCGCATCGCCGGTTTCGCCTTCGCCCCGTTCGGCCGCCAGGTCGAGGATCGCCGGCTGGTCACCGGGCGGGAAGACCTGGGGACCGGCGGAGTGGGCCTGATCCTCAACATCGTGTGGATCGTGTTCGGCGGCTGGCATATCGCGCTCGCCCACATCCTGATCGGCGCGGCGCAGGCGGTGACCATCATCGGCATTCCCTTCGCCATCCAGAACTTCAAGCTGGCCATGATCGCCATCGCGCCGGTGGGCAAGGTGGTGGTGCCCGGACGGCTGTGGTGATCCGATCGGGCGCGCCGCTCGTAGAGACCTCTTTCCGCGCCAGGCCCGCGCCTGTCGGGAATAGATTTCGTCCCGCGCGCTCGAGCGTTCGCTGGGAGGATATCGATGGGTGCGGCCGCGCTCTTTCCAAGGCCACGATTGATGGGCGGCTCCGCCGACTGCGAAAATATGTCATCGACCAACGCGGCGGATTGTGCCTTCAGCCTGCTGCATGGCCTGGGTGAAAGCGAACGGCGGGTTTTGGATCGCCTCCTCGGCGAAGGCCGATGGGTGGGCGTTGGCGAGGTGGTGCTGGGGGAGGGACGCGCGCCGGACGGCGTCTGTGTGCTGCTCGAAGGCTGGGCCTGCCGCTGCAAGGATTTCCGGGATGGGCGCCGGCAGATCGCCGCCCTGTTGATCGCCGGCGATCTTATCCATCATGGCGACGCCACTCATCCCAGGGCCGGCGATCACGCGGTGCGCGCCTTGACCCGGGCCAGGATCGCCTGGATCGCGCCAGAGGCCGTGATGGCCGCGCTTGGCGACTACCCGGGCCTCGCCCAGGCCTTGCGGATGGCCGCCGCCATAGAGCAGGCCACCGTGCGCGCCTGGGTGGTCAATCTTGGCCAGAGGGTCGCCCACCAACGGATGGCCCACCTCTTCTGCGAGCTGGCCCACCGCTTGGCGCCGCGCGACCGGCCTTGCCCGGCCAGCTTTGCCCTGCCCTTGACCCAGCAGGTTCTGGCCTGGGCCCTAGGCCTTACGGCGGTTCATGTGAACCGGGTCCTCAAGCAGCTGCGAGGCGACGGCCTGATCGACTTTCATAATGGCGTCCTGACAATTTTCGACAACGCCCGTCTCAAAAGGCTAGCCGATTTCGACGGCGCCTATCTCGTCGGCTGAAGCTGGCTGAATCACCCGTCCCCTCCTTCACGCGACAGAGGGTCGCGCGCCACCTTCCCCGTAAGAGGACGGGAGAGGAGTGAAGTTAGGCTGACCTTTCTACTTTCCTCCCTCGCGAAGCGCGGGGAGGCCTTTCGCGGCGCTCTTTCTTGCGCCGTGACGGAAGGGGCGTCTGGCCGCCGCGCGGTAGATTCGTGTCAAAAAGAAACGGCGCCGCCCTGGATGGG
>JALYTR010000492.1 GCA_030854165.1 Pseudomonadota bacterium
TCGCGCGGACAAGCCAAGGGGGGTCGCTCAGCAGCGACTCCAGGATCGCGGTCTCGGGGAACTCAGCGAGGGCTTCGGCCGCGCTGGCCCGCACCTCGGGCTCGGGGTCGGCCGCGAGTGATTCCAGCCACATCCCGGCGTGGGCCGAGCGCGATCGGCCCAGCAGGTAGGCGACCCAGCTCCGCACATCCGGGTCGGGGTCACGACGCGCCCGGGCCACGACATCCGGGGCGAAGCGCGAGGTTTCGATCAGCGTCGCGACCAGAGGACGCGAGATGTAGCCGATCTGGAGGGCCTCCATGAGATAACGGCATGCCAGTTCCGAGTCGTACTCGGAGAGGGACTGCGAGGCGACGTAGGCCAGGTCGGGATCGCGGTCGCCGAGGTCGCGAAGCGCCGACGCCAAGGCCGGCACGGAACGCTCGTCGGTGAGCCATCCGAGCAACGACAGCGCGTCGGCCTGGCGACCCTTCCGCCTCGTCCTGGCCAGTTCGGCAACGGACGCCGTCGCCGCCACCCCATCAGCGGTGGCCGTTGACCCGCCACCCCGACGGCGGTCCGGCCGCTGCCGAAAACCAACTGCGCTCCCCCCGGAATACGGGGCGTCACGCGGAGGCCATCGTTCCCTCCGGACCCCAGTCGCAGTCTCCCGGCGGCGACGCGGACAGTCATCGGCGCATGAGACACTGCCCTCCGCGCCCGCCTAGCTCAATTGGTAGAGCACTTCACTTGTAATGAAAAGGTTTCCGGTTCAAGTCCGGAGGCGGGCTCTGAGAAAGATGCTGGTACCAAGCGGTTTTTGCCGGTCATCGGCTTTCGGCAGACCCGCATTTTGGGGGGTGGGCAAGGGAATGGGCAAGAGGTGGGCAAACCGGCCCCTCGCCCCGTCGCCTTCGCCGCATCGAGCCGGTCGCGCCCCAGGCCAGGTTCCATCTCGATCAGCGGGATAGCGTAGGCCAGGATCATTCGCGCACTTTGCGCAACTTTCAAGAGCTCTGCGCGTTAGGGCGTATGAGGGCACACCCCGCCGGCGGTAGAGATCGTGGGGGTACAAGCGCGGGGCCCGCGACCGGGGCGGGTCGCGGGCCACCGCCTGGCGCACCAACGGGGCAGGAAGGCGCGCCGCATGGCGTCCTTGCCCACCTCATTCTTCGCTGCCAGGCGCTTTTGCCCTCCCGGGATCGCCTGGTGATCGCTTGGCGAGAAACCGGGCGGGCTTATCTCGAGGTGTCGGCAGTCGGAGCCGATATGCGGTCAGCGGGGGCTTGGGAGTGGCGCACCCTGCCGCGCCTTCGCCGCCTTGACGCAGTACGGGAGCAGCTCCGCAGCCACCGCTCGTACTGCGAGTTTGGGCTGTAGTGCGCGCCGCCGGTGCCGCCGTTCACGCTGCCGAAGCCTGGCTCGTTGAACGGGCATCCAGACTCGAGTTTGGGACGTTGAAGCTCTCGAGATCTTCCGTCGAGTCCGAACTCGCCCGGGAGCCGATCCGGACCGCTGGCAGCGCGCCGTCGTCACTCCATGTGACGGTTCGGGGGTGGGACCTGCCGAGAAGTTTGCGCAAACAGCGAGGAAAGCCCTAGGGAAACAACCTTTGCATGGCCCGCAGCCCTCGATCTGTAATCGTCGACCGTCAGCTACCGGGACTGTCGGCTGTTTCCAGCAGCCATGGGACCAGAAAGGAGCGTAGCAATGACAGGCAGCGCGCCACTCTCCTATCGCCGGGCCACCGAAGAAGTCCGGGCCATGCTGGACCGCGGGACGCCGTTCGCGCACGTCGAGGAAGCGATCGACACCACACCCACGCCGCCCGAGGAGAAAGCGGCGCTGTGGCTACTCGCTTGGTCCCTGCCCGACCGATGGCCCCAAGGCCAGGACATTCGCCCGATGCTGGCTCACTTGGCATCTCCGGACAGGGCGGCGTGTGATGGGGGCCGAACGTACGGAGCCGGCAGGTTCGGCGCGGCCTCAGAAGGCCAGCCGAGCTTTCGAGCGGCGATGGATGGGCGCGAGCGAGTGGGCTTGGATACGCGAGGCCAGACGCCATTTCAGTGCTCATCCGCTGGGGCTCGACAAACGCGGACTTCGGATTGAACAACTTCGACTACGAGCAAGCGAACAGCCCTCGATCACACCAGGACGCCCCGGCCCGCCCACGCACTAACTGATATGG
>JALYTR010000493.1 GCA_030854165.1 Pseudomonadota bacterium
CGCGCCGCCTTCGGGCCCGTTCCCGCCTGGGCGAGGGCGGCCCGCGCGGCGCGGATGTCGTTCACCGCCTTGTGCAGGGCGTCGATGTCGTTGGCGGTGGCGACGGCCAGGGCCGTCTTGGCGGCGATGGCCGGGCCGCTGTCCTTGACCCGCGGGTCGGCGACCACCGTCAAGGGGGCGGTCTGGCTCTGGCCGTTGTAGGTCAGCTTCACCTGATAGCGGCCGGGCGGCACGAGGGCGCCGCGCGGCGTCGGGCCGGAATAGAAGGCGCCGGGAATCTGGGCCGGGTCGCTCATTCTGAGGTCCCACACCAGGCGGTTCATGCCGGCCTGCGCGGGAATGGTGTCCACCGGCACGATCTGGTCTGGCCACTCGGGCGGCTGGACGACCTTGTCGCTGTGGGTGCTGGAGAGATGGCGCATGAGGGCGCCCTGCCCGTCGAGGATATCGACGGTGACCTCGCCGGTGGGCGCGGCCTTGAAGGCGTAGTCGACCAGGGCGCCGGCCGGCGGGTTCTCGCCGACCGGGCGGCGGGTGTCGACCTGGTCGGGATAGTGCAGGCGGGTGGCGGGCTCTGGCGTGTAGAGGACCATGGCCCGCGATGCGGTGTCCGCGCCGATCTGGCGCAGCGGCGTCACATCGTCGAGGATCCAGAACGAGCGGCCGTGGGTGGCGGCGACCAGGTCGTCGCCCTTGACCGCCAGGTCGTGAACCGGCGTGGCCGGCAAATTGAGCTGCAGGGGCTGCCAGGCGCCGCCGTCGTCGAAGGAGACGAACACGCCGCGCTCGGTGGCGGCGTAGAGCAGGCCTCGGCGCACCGGATCCTCGCGCACCGCGTGGACGATGGCCCCGTCCGGCAGACCCCGGACGATCGAGGTCCAGGTCTTGCCGCCGTCGGCGGTCCTGTAGGCATAGGGGGCGATGTCGTCGAGCTTGTGCCGGTCCACCGCGACATAGGCGATCGCCGGATCGTAGTGGGAGGGCTCGATCATGTCGATCGTGCTCCACGCCGGCATGGCCGCCGGGGTGACCTTGGCCCAATGGCCGCCGTCGTCGTTCGTGAGCTGAACGACGCCGTCGTCGGTGCCGGCCCAGATCATTCCCTTTTTGAGCGGCGATTCGGCCAGGGCGAAGATGGTGTCGTAATATTCGACGCTGGTGATGTCCTTGGTGAGCGGTCCGCCGGACGGGCCCTGCTTGGACTTGTCGTTGCGCGTCAGGTCTGGGCTGATGATCGTCCAGCTATGTCCGTGGTCGGTGGATTTATAGACCACGTCGGCGCCCCAATAGAGGGTGTCCGGATCGTGCGGCGACATCATCAGCGGCGAGGTCCAGTTGAACCGGTGTTCAAGCTCGCTGGCCGGATGGCCGGAGAAGTCGCCGGGAAAGGCGCTGACGTCCTGCGACTGCTCGGAACGCTTGTCGAAGCGGTTGATGCCGTTTTCGGAGTCGCTGTAGATGATCTTGTTGTCGCGCGGGTCGGCCAGGACGAAGCCGCACTCGCCGCCGCCGGCCGGGAACCAGTCGCGTGGTCCGATCACCCCCTCGTCGTCGAAGCTGGCCACGGTCAGGTTCGAATTGTCCTGCTGCGCCCCATAGACCCAGTAGGGGAAGGCCTGGTCGGTGGAGACGTGGTAATAGGCGCCGGTCGGCTGGTTCTCCTGGGTCGACCAGGTCTTGCCGTCGTCCAGCGAGACGCTCGCCCCGCCGTCGTTGCCGTTGATCAGCCGGTTGGGATCGGCCGGATCGATCCACAGGGCGTGGTGATCGCCGTGGGTGGCCGAGACCAGCGAGAACGACTTCCCGCCATCGGTGGATTTCAAGAGGCCGGTGTTCACCGCATAGACGGTATCGACCGCCTTGGGGTCGGCATAGACCTTGGAGAAGTACCACGCCCGCTGGCGCACCCGCCCGTCGGTGTTGACCAGGCGCCAGGTCGCGCCTGCGTCGTCGGAGCGATAGAGGCCGGCGTTCTTGGCTTCGATCATCGCGTAGATGCGCTTGGGATCGGCGGCGGAGACGGCCACGTCGATCCGCCCCAGTATGCCGTCCGGCAGACCATTCCCCTTCAGTTGCGTCCACGTCGCCCCGCCGTCGGTGGAGCGGTAGAGGCCGCTGCCCGCCCCGCCGCTGGAGAAGTTCCACGGCTGGCGGCGCACCTGCCACATC
>JALYTR010000494.1 GCA_030854165.1 Pseudomonadota bacterium
ATATAGCCTTCGCGGTCGCGCGGGTTGTAGCGGACCAGGCAGACGAGGGCGAAGACCTCAAATTGGCCCGTGACGCGGACCTGTTCGAGGGCGGCGTAGTAGACCCGCATCTTGACCAGCGCCGAGCGTAGCACCCGCGAGCGGTTCTCTGGTCGCTGATACGTGAACTGGTCGTCGAGATATTGGCGGGGCCCGGAATGGCCGTTGAGAGATTTCATGAAGAGCCAACCCATGGCGATATCCTTTTGGGTGAGGGGTCGAAACGAGAAGAGCCTGGCGCGCTGGCCGGACTCCGCGAGCAGGGTCTTGGGTGTCGGTGCGGCGGGCGGCGCGAAACATCGCGGCGTCAAACATCGCGGCGTCAGGGGGACCAATCGAAGGTCGGCAGCGCCGCGTCCGCTTGGGCGTCGGCATCGAAGAGGGAAGTACTGCGCGCCCCGCGCTCGCGCGTGGCGCATGATGGCGGCGAGGTCGCTCGGCACGGGTTCTTCCGGCTCATCGTCGGCGCAGCCGGACCCGCGCGGCGCGATGGAAACGGGATTTGGCGTCGGGCGCGCCAGAGCAAGAGATGTTCCAGTTCATTGGAAGCTCCCAGTAGCGAGAATGGCCCGCCCTAAACGCAGGCCGTTCGTGAGGATGGATGGGTCGGTCAGGCGGCTGCGGCGCTGGGCGACGAGGCTGTTCAGGGAGTGAGCCTGGCGCTCAGCCAATGCTCGCAGTCGGTCCAGGCGAGGCTCTCGCGGGCGCCAAGATCGAGGACCTGTGCTCCGCCGCCGAAGCTGTCGACACGCGGCCGCGAACAGCTGTTGGCCCAAGCGAAACCCCAACGACCGGTGAGGGCGATGGCCTCGGCGCATCGCAACACGAAGGCGATGACGTGCTCCGGCTCCCCGAAGCCGCCATCGTCGCGGATCAGGAGGGACCCGACCGTGGTCGGATCGACGATAACCTCGAAGCCGATCGCGATATCGTCCCGCTCGAGGGCGTCCACCATCTCCTTGTGGATGGCCAGCGCCCGGGCCGCGTTGTCGGACGTGCCGACCTCGAGCCGGCAGGAGAATTGGATGAGATAGTCGGCCATTCGCAAGCCTCCATGAGATGCGAAGAGCCCGGCGAGGCGGCCGGGCTCTTGAAGGGTTGATGGTGGGAGAAGGTCAGGCTACGGCGGCGAAGGGATCGACGTCGCGGTGGATCGGCTGGGCCCGTCCCATCCAAGGTTCGGGGCGGATGGCGCGGGTCCAATCGGCGAAGCTGGGGATGAAGCCCAGGTCCTCGCGCACATGCTGCTCGCCGATCAGCCGCACCGGCACGATCCGGCCGGTGCTGACGGCGATCGTCGCCCCGAAGAAGCGCTCCAGCATGAAAATACCTTCGGCGTGATGGCGCAGGGCCCGGTGGCGGAAGTCGGCGGTGATCGCCTTGGACTCGTCGAACCATTGGTGAAGGGCCAGATAATCCTCCGCCGCGCCGCCCCACTTCCTGACGGAGGAAAGGGCGTGGTGGTAGCAATGTCCCATCCCGCCCTCCTTTAGAATTGATGTTCGAAATAATCGGACGTCAGCACGCGCTCGTTGTAGGCGAGGGCGATGGTCCGATGGGCGACGTCGAAGGTGAACTCGCCATAGGCGCCCTCGTTGTCTTCCCACCCGCCGTGGGTCTCTTCGAGAAAGTCGTAGGCGAGCGCCTCGATCGCCACGCGCAGGCGGCAGGTCCGACGCTCCACGCCCGAGCCGTCCCAGGCGGGTGAGGCGATCTCGACATCGACGGCGGGAAGCTCGGCGGCGGTATCGGCGGCATGCGCGTCGATGGAGTCGATCTGGCCGGAGTCGCCGGATCCGTCGAAGAGGACGACGACGGTTGTGACGCCCGCGGCGGCCAGCGGATCGAAGACGGCGGCCTTGTTGGCGGGACGGACTTCGTCGGCGAGCCGGTCGCGGTCGCGGGCCTGCTGGTGGTCGAGGCTGAATTCAGACGTGACCGTGGGCGTGACCGGGATGTCGGTCATGGTGAATCTCCTGATGTGAGAGGGTGCGGGGCGACCCAAGGCCGCCCCGCTTCAGACTCGACTACTCGGCGGCGATGGCGTGGACGCCGAGCGCCGGTTCGGGTTCTTCGAGCTCGCCGGTCGGCTCACCCGCCTCGTCGCCGTCAAGAAACGCCGG
>JALYTR010000495.1 GCA_030854165.1 Pseudomonadota bacterium
AACATTGCATCCTCACCACAGTCGTCCCGAAATCCAGATGGCCCTCACGCGCGGGCTTGTCAAAGGGAGGCGGCTGGGTTGTGTCCATCTGACACACCGCTAGAAAACCCGATGACCCTTGCCGATCTATCCACCCTCGTCGCGCACTACGGCTACGACGTCGTCTTCGCCGCCCTCCTTCTGGCGAGCGCGGGCGTGCCGGCGCCGGCGGGCGAGCTGCTGGTCGCCGCGTCGATCTACGCCGCCAAGACCGGCAGGCTCAGCCTGGCGGTCCTGACCCTTGGCGGCATAGCCATGGCGATCCTCGGCGGCGTGGCCGGCTACGGGATCGGCCATACGCTGGGCGCGGTGGGTCTTCGACGCTATGGAGGACGGCTCGGACTTGGCCCGGCCCGCCAGAGGCTGGGGCGGTATCTGTTTTTGAAGCACGGCGGCAAGATCGTCTTCTTCATCCGGTTCATCGCCCTGCTCGGACCTTTCGGCGGGTTGCTGGCCGGCGTGAACCGCATGCCCTGGGCTCGCTTTCTGGCCTTCAATGCGCTGGGCGCGGCGGCCTGGGTGAGCGTCATGGCCGTGGGCGGCTACCTGTTCGGGGCCTTCTTCGCCTCGGTGGGCCGGCCGATCGGCTTCGCCGCCCTGGCCGGGGCCATCGCCGTAGCCATCGCGGCGGCCCTCTATGTCCACCGCCAGGGCGCGACCTTGCAGGCCAAGGCGGACGCGCTGCTGGGGTGCGACGACGGATAGGCCAGTGACCACGTTCGCGGACAAAGGTAAACGCATCCCATGACAGCGGAAATCGGTCAGTTCGCGCTCGTCCTGGCTCTGGTGCTGGCCCTGGCGCAGGCGCTGGTCCCGCTGTGGGGTGCCTGGCGAGGCGACCGTGTGCTGATGGCGATCGGCCGCAACGCCGCCCTCCTGCAGGCCGCTTTCGTGGCGATCGCTTTTTCGAGCCTGGCGGCCGCCTATCTCGCCAACGATTTCTCCATCGCCCTGGTGGTGGCGCACAGCAACAGCGCCCAGCCGATCATCTACCGGCTCGGCGCCGTGTGGGGGAGCCACGAAGGATCGATGCTGCTCTGGGTCCTCATCCTGGCTCTCTATGGCGGGGCGGTCGCCGCGTTCGGCGGGTCGCTGCGCGAAACCTTGCAGGCGCGGGTGCTGGCCGTGCAGGGCATGATCGGGGTCGCCTTTCTGGGTTTTCTGCTCTTCACCTCCAACCCCTTCGTCCGCCTCTTTCCCGCCCCGCTGGATGGGGCCGAGCTCAATCCGGTGCTGCAGGATCCGGGCCTCGTTTTCCACCCACCGATTCTCTATCTCGGCTACGTCGGGTTCTCGATGGCCTTCTCCTTCGCCATCGCGGCGCTGATCGAGGGGAGGGTGGACGCCGCCTGGGCCCGCTGGGTGCGCCCCTGGGTGCTCGCCTCCTGGGTCTTCCTGACGGTGGGCATCGCCGGAGGCAGCCTTTGGGCCTACTACTCCCTGGGCTGGGGTGGCTGGTGGTTCTGGGACCCGGTCGAGAACGCCTCCTTCATGCCCTGGCTGCTGGGAACGGCCCTGCTGCATTCCTCCCTGGTGCTGGAGCGGCGCGGGGCGCTGATCAGCTGGACCATCCTTCTGGCCATACTGACCTTTTCCCTGAGCCTGGTCGGCACCTTCCTGGTCCGCTCGGGAATCCTGACCAGCGTTCACGCCTTCGCCCTCGACGCGAGGCGGGGGGTCTATATCCTGGCCATCATCGCCGCCGCCACCGGCTCGGCCCTGACCCTGTTCGCCGCGCGGGCGCGGGCCATGCGCACCGGCGCCCTCTTCGCCCCCCTCTCGCGGGAGGGCGGCATCACGCTCAACAACCTCTTCCTGCTCGCCGCCACCGCGACGGTGTTCCTGGGCACCTTCTATCCGGTGTTCGTCCAGGCGCTGCACGGCGAAGCGATCTCGGTGGGGCCGCCCTACTACAAGGCGACGTTCGTTCCGTTGTTCCTGCCCCTCATCCTGCTGGCCGGGTTCGGTCCGATGCTGCGCTGGAAGCGCGACGAGGCGCGCGCCTTGCTGGGACGACTGGGCGCACCGGCGGCGGCGGCGGTCGCGACGGCGATCGGGGCGGCGGCGATCCTGGGCGTGCGCCACGGGCTGAACATTCTTGGCCTGGCGCTCGGGGTCTGGC
>JALYTR010000109.1 GCA_030854165.1 Pseudomonadota bacterium
GCGCCCGACGACCCGCTGGTTCTGACCCGGCTCGGCCTGTACGGTCGGGCATTGGCGACGACGGGCGGAGGACGGACTGGCGTGCTCGCCCGCGCCGCCGCCGCGGCGGCTCTGGGGGATCTTGGGCAAATGCGAGGACTGAGCGCCCAAGATCTCTCCAAGGCTGAGCGACGACTTCTGGCTTCCAGCGCCGCTCCGTTCGATCCGCGCCTGGCCGCGGCGCTCTTGCCGTCATCCGATGTCGCGAACCGAGCGGCCTGCGCGCTGGCGTCTCACGACTTGGGGACGACGCAATCATTGCTGGAAAGCGCCGAGGTCTCTCAGCAGACCCTCTATCTTTCCGGCGCTCTGGCCGGCTGGCGAGGCGACTGGCTGGCCGCCCGCGCCTCGCTCAATCGCGCCTTCGCCCACGACCGCCTTTTTCAACCCTTGGAGCAGGGCGCCGATGAGCCCACGACGCTCGCCGCGTTCGCCGCTCGCCGCCCTCGCGCCGACATCGACGGCCCGTTGATTTCGGTGGTAGTGGCGGCCAGGGACGCCGCCACGACCCTGGCCGTCGCCACCGACTCGCTGCTGGCGCAGACGTGGCGCAACCTGGAAGTGATCGTCATCGACGACCATTCGAGCGACGGGACGCTCGCCCTGGCCCACGATCTTGCCCAGCGCGACAGCCGGCTTCGGGTCGTCGCCAACGAGCGGACTCCCGGCGCCTACGGGGCTCGCAACACCGGACTTGGGGAGGCGCGCGGCGCCGTTATCGCCTTCCACGATGCCGATGACTGGGCGCATCCGCAACGCCTGGAGCGCCAGATGGCCGCCTTGGGGCGAGACAGGGGATTGACCCTCTGCCGACATTTCAGGGTGGATCTCGCCGGCCGGCCCCTTTGTCCGCGGGTCTTCCCGTTCGTCCGCCTGAGCCCGATCACCGCCATGACGCGCGCCGAGACCTTCGCGGCCATCGGCTTCCTTGAAGAAGTTCCGGTGGGGGCCGATTCGGAATGGCTGGCCCGCTTTGACAACCGCTTCGGCCGGCGCGCCGCGCCACGCACGTCCGAAGTGGGCCTCGTCGCTCTGTGGGCCGCCGACTCGCTGAGCGGATCGCCAGCCAGCGGGCTGATGGGCGAGGGCCTGAAGGCGCGGGTCGCCTACACGGAAGCCTGGCGGCGGCGGCACGCAGGGGTAGCTTCGTGATTTTTGCGCCGCCGCTAAACAAGGTTTAACACTGGTCCCGCACTCATAGGGCCGATCCGTAAGGCGTAGATTATCTCGATGACGAACACAAAAGGCGGCTGGGCGGGATCGGTCGGCGCCGGCGTCGTGATCGGCGGCGGCGCTTATGGTGACGAGATGCTGGTCCGACTGCGCGCGGAAAATACCGCCCTCCAGGCGCGCGTGGCCGAACTCGAACCGAAAGCCGCCGAAGCCGAGGCGCTGAGGGCCGAATTGAGCGAGGCCTTGCGGCGCGGCGAGGAGAAACGGCAGGATCGGCGGGCGCTCGACCGTGAAATCGTCGAAATGCGCAGCATGCTCGCCGAGGCCGAACGGCAGCTTGGCAATATCCGCCAAACCTTCATCTACCGCATTGGCGACGCCATCGTTTCGGCGCGCACCTGGAAGGGATTGCGAAGCTTGCCGCGCCGCTTGATCGCGCTGCGCCGGGCCTTTCTGGAAAGGAAAGGGATAGCTGGTCAGGTGGCGTCGCAAAGACGGGTGGCCGAGCGTCTGCGCTATGTGGAGGATGCACTCAAAGTGCTGGCGACGGGAGGTCTCGACGCCGCCGTCGATCAGGTGCGGGCCATGCCCGAGCGCCACGCCGACGAGAAGGCTCGCACCCTTGTGGAACTGGCGCAGGCGGTTCGCCTGGAGCAACCCGGCCGAGCCGCGGCGCTCGGCGTCGAGGCCACCACGCTCAATTCTCACGAAACGAGACTGCGCGCCCTGGTTCTGGCGTTGTTCGATCAGGGTGAGATTTCGGGGCCCGCCGCCGTGCTGGGCGGCATGGGCGAGGGATTGATGGCGAGTCCCGCCGACCTCGCGCGGCGGGAAACCATACTGGCCCAACAGCGGCAACTCTCGGCGCCGCTCGCGTTCCCGCCGGCCGCCGCAGGCGTTCATGGCGGCGCCTCCCGGCTTGCGGTCGTGTCGCCGCGGTCGCTGCCCCAGCACGCCGAAGCGATCACATTCAGGGCCCAGGCGGTCCTCGACGCGGCCAGGGATGGTGGCCACGAAGCAATTCTGGTGACCGCCCCCGGCTATCAATATCCAAAGGCCGGCGACGGCGGTCCGGTGCAACGCAAGGTGGGCGAGATCGATGTCATTCGCCTGGGCGCCGGCGACGCGCCCGCCGACGCTTTCGACGGTTTCGTGACCGAGACCGGGGCCACGCTCGCAGCCCTCTTTCTGCGCCATCGCATTACCCACGTACACGCTCTGGCCGGGACGACACTGGCGGCGGCTGCGCTGTGGGCGGCAAGGCGCGCCGGGGCGAAATTCACCCTCGACATCGGCGGAGTCCCGTCCTTTGGCGACCGCGCCGAACCGACGTGGGAATCGACTGAGCGCTTTCGCGCCGGCTATTCGCTGTTCGCCGATCTGGTTCGAGCGTCCGATTGCGTGATTGTCCGCTCGAATGCGGTGGCGCGGGATCTCCAGAGTCGTGGCCTGTTGGACGATCCGGCGATTGTCGAGGACGCGCTACCGGTCAGCTTCGTGCGCGCCTCCGACGCCAGCGTGCGGGATATCCGCCGCGAGCTCGGCCTCGGCGACCAGCGTCTTATCGGCGTGTTCGAGACGATTGACGGCGACGAAGGTCTAGCCGATCTGGTGCGCGCCCTGCCGGCCATCCGCCAAGCCTGCCCAGAAGCGGCCATCCTTTTCTGCGGCTCCGGCAAGGGCGGCCAGGCCCTGTTGCAGCTCGCCGCCCGGTTGGGTGTCGCCGACCATGTGATGATCCCGTCCGGCTTCGTGCGTCAGCGTACGGCCGACTATCTGAGCGCCTTTTCGGTGGCCGTGTTTCCCAAGCGGCGCGAATTCGGCGCGGGCTTGTCGGCGGCGTTCGAATTGCAGGCCGCCCTGGCGGTCGCGGCCCCGGTGGTGGTGGCGGACAACGCCTGGTCGCGGGACTGGATCGCTGGGGACGAGACCGGACTGACCGTGACGGCCGGCGACGTGGAGGGTCTGGCCGGCGCCATTCTTCGCCTTCTGAGTGATCAGGCCCTCGTCGATCGGGTGGGAAAAGCCGGGGCGGCCGCTGTTCAGACCAGGAGCCGGCGCGCCACGATCGACCCGCACATTCTCGCCATCCTAGCCGGCGCCTCCGGGCGAGCCGCCGCTTGAGGTCTGGTGGCTTGGTGAAGGTGCTGTCGGTTAGCCGCCGCCGAAATAGTTAGTCACCCCGTTGATCCCGGAGCTTCCTGAATGCGAATATTGGTCACCGGCACGGCGGGATTCATCGGCTTTCACTTGGCGCGCCGGCTGATCGCCGAGGGCCACCAGGTCATCGGCGTCGATGGGATGACGACCTACTACGACGTGAAATTGAAGGAAGCCCGCCACGCCATCCTCAAGCGCCACAACGGCTTTTCCGAGCAGATACTGATGCTTGAGGACATGGAGGCGGTGAAGCGCGTCGCGGAAGCGTGCGAGCCGGAGGTCATCGTCCACCTGGCCGCGCAGGCGGGCGTCCGTTACAGCCTGGAAAATCCCCGCGCCTATGTGGAATCCAATCTCGTCGGCACATTCAACGTCATGGAAGCGGCGCGAACGCTCGGTGTAAAGCACCTGCTGCTCGCCTCGACCAGTTCGGTCTATGGCGCCAACGAGGTGATGCCCTTCGTGGAGACCGAGCGGGCCGACCACCCCTTGACGCTCTATGCGGCGACCAAGAAGGCCACCGAGCAGATGACCCATTCCTACAGTCATCTGTGGAACATCCCCACCACGGTGTTTCGCTTCTTCAGCGTTTACGGCCCGTGGGGCCGGCCGGACATGGCGCTGTTCAAATTCGTGCGAGGGATGCTGAACGACGAGGCCATCGACGTCTATAACAATGGCGTCATGGAGCGGGACTTCACCTACATCGACGATCTTGTCGAGGCAATTGTCCGGCTGGTGGCCGTCGCCCCGGAGCGCGGCAAACCGGTCGAAGGCGCCACCGATTCCCTGAGCCCAGTGGCGCCCTGGCGTATCGTCAACATCGGCCGCGGCGCGCCGGTCAACCTGATGGATTTCATCGCGGAGATTGAAAAATCCCTGGACCGGCGGGCGCGGTTCAACTTCATGCCCATGCAGCCGGGCGACGTGGCGCGCACCTTCGCCGACGCCTCGCTTCTCGAGGCGCTGACGGGCTATCGGCCTTCCACGCCGGTGAACGTTGGCGTCGCCGCCTTCTGCGATTGGTACAAGGCCTATCATGGCGTTGTTTGAACCTCTTTCCTCCGACGCCCGGCGGCTCGGCGCGACCGGCCAGGCGCGGCAGTCGTCGGATCCGGTGGGCGACGCCGTGGCGGCGGGCCATGAACACAGTGAGCCGGGATCCTTCACCCTGCGCGACGCCCAGGCCGAAGCCCGCGATCTGCTCACCCAGGCGAGGTCGGACGGCGGCTATCGGGCCTCGCTGCCCAGGGTGCTCGAACTGGTGCGCCATCACCCCGACGCGGAGGCGCTGCAGGTCACCGCCGCCCGGCTGATCATGGAAGACGGCGATTCCCACCGCGCCCTGATCGCGTGGAGCGGCGTACACCAGCGCTTTCCCGCCGCCGCCGAACCCTTCCGCATGATGGTCCGCATGACGCTGCGCGAGCATGGGGAGTCGGCGGCCGAAGCCCTGCTGCAGGAGCGGATTCCCGATCCGGCCAAGATCGACGACGAGGCGTCCCTGCTGGCCCTGGCGTTCGGCCGCGAGGAACTGGCCTTTATCCCGGAGGCCGAGGAGGCCTTCAGACGCGCCACGCGGCTTTTCCCACACTCACGTTCGGCGTGGCGACAGCTTGTCCGCCTACAGGAAGGGCGCGGCGGCCTGCTGAGCGCCCAGCACACCATGTCCGAGGCGGTGGCGGCGTGCGGGAGCGAGGAGTTTGCCACGGCTCACGCGCGGCTCACCCGCGAAATCCAGGTTCTCGAAAGTTTCGCCCCAAAAGCGGTGATGGACGACTCGCCGTTTTCGATCAAAGCGCTGAACGCCATATTGTCGGATATTCTCGCCGAGCGCCGCGCAAACCCGCCGCGCGTCCGCCATCATTTGGGGTCGGCTCTTATGGTAAGCGGTTCGCTGGGGTCGGGAGGCGCCGAACGCCAGTTGGTGACAACCGTGTTGTCGCTGAACGCGGCGGTGCGCGACGGCCGGCGCATCGGCGACTATGAAATGGTGGGGCCGGTCGGCGTCATCTGCCGCTCCCTGGTCGGCAAACAGGACAACGATTTCTTTTTGCAGACGCTCACAGAGGCGGGGGTGGGCGTGACCGACTACAGCCGCCTGGAACCGTTTGGCGGCCACATCCGCCTCTCGCGAGTGAGGCCATTCTGCTCGGCCATCGATTTCCTTCCACCCCGGATGAAGGAGGGGGTGACCCAACTCGTAGACTACATGCGCTATAAGGCGCCCGATGTGGTGCAAATCTGGCAGGACGGCATGGTGTTCGCCGCCGGCCTGGCCGCCCTGATGGCCGGGGTTCCCCGCATCGTGCTGTCGGTCCGCACCCTGCCGCCCACCGACCGGGTCAATCGCTGGCGCCTGGAACTTGAACCGATCTATCGGGCCTTGCTGAGTTCGCCCGGCGTGGCGATGACCGCCAACTCCACCCTGGCGGCGCGACGCTACGAAGAATGGCTCGGCATGGCCAATGGATCGGTGCCGGTGATCCACAACGGTGTCGAAAGGCTGGTCGATGACCCCGCGCCGGGCGACGAGGCTCTGTGGTCGGCCTTCACCCACCGCACCGCCGGCGCCGACTTCACTGTCGGGGGCGTCATGCGCCTGGACCACAACAAACGCACCTTGGAATGGCTGGCGGCCGCCGAACATCTGCATCGCAGGCACCTTGGCGCGCGCTTCGTGATCGTCGGCGACGGAGCCTTGCGCCAGGAAGCGCGAGAGTACGCGAGCCGTCTTGGCCTGTCCGACCGCGTTCTGTTCACCGGCCGATCCAGCTCGGTGGGCTACTGGCTGGCGCGCATGGACGCCCTGATGTTGCTGTCGCGGTTCGAGGGCATGCCCAACGTATTGATCGAGGCGCAACTGGCCGGAATACCGGTCATTACCACGCCGGCGGGGGGGTCGGCCGAGACGGTGATCGTGGGAAAAACCGGCTTTGTGATGTCGAGCGCGGAAAAGCCGGATATCGACGAGGCCGCCGACCTGTTGATGGGCCTTATTCGGATGAACCCCGAAGATCGCCTGGCGACGGGGAAGGCCGCCCGCGCCTGGGCCGAACGGTCGTTCTCCGTCCAGACCATGCTGGAGCGGACGGTTGACGTGTTCATGGCGCCCTACGATGCGCCGATGCTGCCTGGCGGATGAGGACGAGATGGTCGAGAGCGTCATGGAAGGGTCGTTGGCGGGCGCCTGGCGATTCGACCATCTGGGGCTGGTGGTCAAACGCCTGGCCAAGGGGCGCGAGCGCATGAGCGGATTGCTCCGCATCGCGGAGTGGACCGCGCCGATCGAGGATGCCGTCAACGGTGTGCGGCTGCAATTCGGCCGCGATCCCGCCGGCGTCGTCTATGAACTGCTGGAGCCCCTTGGGCAGGACAGTCCGGTGTATGAGGCCCTGCGGTCAGGCAAGGCGATCCTCAATCATGTGGCCTACCGCGTCCCCGATCTGGCGGCCGGCGCGGCGCATCTGGCGACGGCGGGCGCCGCGCGTGTCTCGGAGCCCAAGCCGGCGATCGCCTATGGGGGGCGACCGATCCAGTTCTTCGTGACTCCCTTGCGGTTCATCATCGAGCTGATCGAGGCTCCGGGCCACGAGCATGCGTTCATGCGTGATCGCGCGGCTTGACCGCGGGGCGGCGGGCGCCTAGGCAACGCCCGCGCCTTCCCGCAAGGACGGAA
>JALYTR010000496.1 GCA_030854165.1 Pseudomonadota bacterium
CGGTAGCGGCGTGGCGATCTCCGGCGCGGCGAACGTCATCAATCGAGGAACGATCGCTGGCGGGGCGGGGGGCGCGGGCGGCTCCGCGGCGCTTGGGGGCGGGGCGGGCGGGGCCGGAGGCGCGGGGATCTTTCTTTCGGCTGGAGGCGCAATATCCAACAGCGGCGAGATCGTGGGTGGCGCGGGCGGCGTTTTGGGGCCCAACGGCGGCGCCGACGGAGCGCAAGGCGACGGGATCATCCTCTCGGCGGGCGGCGACATCACCAATGGCGCCGGCGGCTTGATCGGGGGCGCCGTCGGCGTCTACTGCAGCGGTCCCGCTCCCGTGACGCTGACCACCGCCGGCACGATCATGGGCGCGGTCGATGCGGTCAGATTCGGATCGACGAACGATGTCCTGATCGCCGAGAGCGGCGCGCGGTTCATTGGCGAGATCGCCGGGGGAGGCGGGACATTCCAACTGGCCGGCGGCGCGGGGACGATCAGCGGCCTGGGCGGCGCGGGGGTGGTTTCTGGATCCGCCTCGGCGGATTTCACCGGCTTCAGCGCCTATGTGATCGGCGCCGGCGCCCACTGGACGCTTGGCGGATTCAACGCCCTCGCCGCCGGTCAGAGCTTGACGGTCGATGGCGCTCTCGCGATTACCGGAACCCTCAGTCTCGCCTTTACGCGCGCCACCCTTGACGTTGGGCCAAGCGCGTCAGTGACCTTCACCGGCCGGAACGAGGCCTTGGCCGGAACCATCGCCGGCGCCGGGGCGGTGATCTTTGCTGGCGGTTCGGCCACGTTCAGCGCCGTCACATTGTCGGCCGCCCGCATGACCATCGACGGCGCGGCGGTGACCCTCAAGGGCGCCGTCGCCAACAGCGGACTTCTGATCGTCGACACCAACACCGTTGTCGCATCGGCGAGCGGAGCGAGTCTCCACAATCTGAGCACCGGGACAATCGCGGCCGGCGGATCGACCATCGCTCTTGACACCGGCGCGAGCGCCATCGTCAACGACGGAATCCTGGCGGCCGACGGCGGAAATCTGACCGTGGCGAGCGCGGTGAGCGGGGCCGGGCAAGGCGTGGTCAACGGCGGGACCCTCGCATTCGGTTCGACCTTCACCCAGAATGTGAGTTTCATCGGCGCGGGCGGCGTGCTCCAACTCGCCCGGTCGCAAGGCTATGCCGGCGCGATTGCCGGGTTTTCCACCAACGGTGGGACCTCGCTGGATCTGCGGGACATTGGGTTCGTCGGTCCCAACGAAGCGACGTTCAGCGGCACGTCCAGCGGCGGCGTTCTCACCGTCACCGACGGGACCCACACCGCGCACATCAACCTAAACGGGAATTACCTGTCATCCAGTTTCCTCGCCGCCAGCGACGGCCACGGCGGCGTGATCGTTCACGACCCTGCGGGGGTCCATCGGTTCATCGCGGCCATGGCGGGTCTCGGCGGCGAGGCGGCGGGATCGGCGGGGGCGATCCATGATCCTTGGCGCGCCCCCCCGACCCTGCTCTCCAGACCGGGCGTGGCGATAGCGTAGGAATTAAGGGGACACTATACTTAATTGTGACAAGTCCGATTTTGGCGAACAATCCCCGAACAATTAAGTATAGTGTCCCCTTAATTCCGACCCTCTCCTACGCCGATTTCATCGAGCCCGGCGAGGACGTGATCCGGCAGCGCGAGCGCGGCGGCCTCGAGGTTCTCGCGCAGGTGGCCGAGCGAGGCGGTGCCCGGGATCAGGAGGATGTTGGGCGCGCGGGCGAGCAGCCAGGCGAGCGCCACCTGCATCGGCGTCGCGCCGAGTCGCGCCGCCGCGTCCGACAGGCTTGAAGACTGGAGGGGCGTGAAGCCGCCGAGCGGGAAGAACGGCACATAGGCGATGCCCATCGCCGCCAGCGCATCGATCAGCGCGTCGTCGTGGCGATGGGCCAGATTGTAGTGATTCTGCACACAGACGATCTTTGCGATCCCGCGTCCCTCGTCGAGTTGGCCGGACGACACATTGCTCAGGCCAAGGTGGCGGATCAGGCCCTGTCGCTGGAGTTCGGCCAGGGCGGTGAGCGGCGCCTCGATGGATCCCCCGCTCGGCCCGTGAACCCCGCCCACCCGCAGGTTGACGACATCGAGCGCTTCGAGGCCGAGGTTGCGAAGATTGTCGTGAAC
>JALYTR010000110.1 GCA_030854165.1 Pseudomonadota bacterium
GGGTCGCGGCGATTCCATCGGCCTCCACGCACCAGGCCAGATCGCGAGAGACCACCACCAGGCGCCCGTCGCGGCCCGATTTCAGGGAGGCCAGTTTCATGCCGATTTCCAGCTATCGACATAGGCGCCGTTCTCCACCGCCGCGGCGCCCTCGCCGACGTCGAGGGGATCGCGGGCGTCGATCATCACCGCATATTCGTCGGTGGCCGCCTTGGCCTGGACCAGCATGCTCTTCAGCGCCTTGGGGTGAGGGCCATGGGTGAAACCGCTGGGATGAAACGTCATCATGCCGGCGGAAATGTTGTCGCGGCTGAAGAAGTCGCCGGCGTGGTAGAACAGGACCTCGTCGTAGTCGTCGTTGTTGTGAAAGAACGGCACTTTGAGCGCCCCCGGATCGGTTTCGAAGGGGCGCGGGGCGAAGGTGCAGACCACGAAGCGGTCGGCGGCGAAGGTGGTGTGGACCGACGGCGGCAGGTGGTAGCGGTGGCTGGCCACCGGGCGGATCGAGCGCACGTTGAGGCGGGCCGGGGCCAGATCGCCATGCCAGCCCACCGCGTCCAGGGGATTGTAGGGAAATGTGACGGTGGAGACCGCGCCGCGCTTCTTGATCTCCACGCGGCAGTCACCCGCTTCGTCTTGATGAGCGCGGAAGGCCTCGTCCATGACCGGGGTGTCGAGCATGGCCGGATCGAACACCGCGTGCGGTCCCAGCATGCCGCGATCGGGCAGGGTGTAGTGGCCGTTCGTCGCCTCGATGGTGAGGATCGCCGCGGCGCCCTCGGGGCTCAGGCGCCACATGGTCCCACGCGGGATATAGAGATAGTCGCCGGCTTCGAAGGCAATGTGGCCATAGTCGCAGAAGAGATCGCCGCGCCCCTCGTGTACGAAGAGCAGCAGATCGCCGTCGGCGTCGCGGGCGAGGGCCGGCATGGGCCCGGCCAGTTTCCAGAACCGCATCTCCACATGGGCGTTGCCGAGCACCCTGGGCGCGTCCCACGGCGAGGCCGTAGCCTCGTTCAGTGCCGCCAGGTCGAAGGCGCGCGGGCGCAGCGGCCCCTCGAAGCTCGTCCAGCCGGTCGGCGGGCGGCGGTGATGGAAGAAGGACGCGGGGCCGAAGAACCCTTCCTTGGAAACCTCGCGCTCATAGGTGCCGTCGGGCATGTCGGCGTGCGCCTGGCGGGAGTGTTCGCCCTGCGCGCCGCGCACGGGAAGCCAGTTGCGCATGGCCACCCTCACTCAGCCTTCGCCGGCAACACCCCGCGCCGCATCTGGTCGGCCTCGATGGACTCGAAGAGGGCCTTGAAATTGCCCTCGCCGAAGCCCTCGTTGCCCTTGCGCTGGATCATCTCGAAGAAGATTGGGCCGATCATGTTCTGGGTGAAGATCTGCAGCAGCAACCCCTGGCCCTCGGTGGGCGCGCCATCCAGCAGGATGCGATCGGCGCGCAGGCGCTGCAGGTTCTCGCCGTGGCCGGGCACGCGGCCATCGAGCTGTTCGTAGTAGGTGTCGGGCACCTCCTGGAACTTCACCCCCCGCTGGTTCATCACCTCCACCGCCGCGCAGATGTCGCCGGTGCCCAGGGCGATGTGCTGGATGCCCTCGCCGCGATAGTCCCTGAGGAACTCCTCGATCTGCGAGTGGTCGTCCTGGCTCTCGTTCAGGGGGATGCGGATCTTGCCGCAGGGGCTCGTCATGGCCTTGGAAACCAGGCCTGTCTGCGCGCCCTCGATGTCGAAATAGCGGATCTCGCGGAAGTTGAAGATCCGCTCGTAGAAGTCGGCCCAGCGGCCCATCTGGCCGCGATGGACGTTGTGGGTGAGGTGATCGAGGTAGGTCAGGCCCACCCCCGGCACGGCCGCCGGGGCGCCCTCGATGGGAACGAAATCCACGTCGTAGATCGCCTTCGCGCCATAGCGATCGACCAGATAGAGGTGAGTGCCGCCGATGCCCTCGATGGCCGGGATGTTCAGCTCCATGGGGCCGACGAGGCCGGAGATCGCCGTCGCGCCCCGCTCCACGGCCAGTTTCAACGCCTTGCCCGCGTCGCGCACCCGGAAAGCCATGGCGTTGGCCGAGGGGCCGTGCTCGGCGCGGAAGGCGGCCGGCTGGCCGGCCGGCTCCATGTTGAGGATGAAATTGATGTCGCCCTGGGCGAACCGCAGCACATTCTTCGAGCGGTGACGCGAGATGGCGGCAAATCCCATCAGTTCGAACAGGCCCTTGAGCCGCTCGGGCTCGGGGGCGGTGAACTCGACGAATTCGAAACCGTCGGTGCCGAGGGGATTGTCGAACAGGTCGGTCACCGGGCGAGCGGGGGCAACGGCGGGCGCGTTCATGGGCGGACTCCTTGGCAAGGGCCGATATAGTGTCATTGGAAACGGCTTTGCGGAAGGGCGTCTTTACCTGATAGCAGGGCGCGCCGGTCCGGCCCATTGGAACGCCTCGATGCTGCGACGCCTCTACGCCTGGACGATGAGGCTCACGGCCTCGCGCCATGCCGCTCTGGCCCTGGCGGCCCTGGCCTTCGCCGAAAGCTCGTTCTTTCCCATTCCGCCGGACGTCCTGCTGGCGCCGATGATTTTGACCAGGCCCGAGCGCGTCTGGCGCTATGCGGCGATCTGCGCCGCCGCCTCGGTGGTCGGCGGCGTGGCTGGTTACGCCATCGGCTACGCCCTGGCCCCGGTCGGCCACTGGCTGCTGGCCGCGACAGGCTTTCCCGGCGCGGAGGTCTCGCTGCGAGCCGCCTTCGCCCACTGGGGCGTGGGGGTGATCCTGCTGCAGGGCCTCCTGCCCATTCCCTACAAGCTGCTGACCATCACCTCGGGCCTGGCGCACTTCACCTTGTGGAAATTCGTCGCCGCCTCGACCGTGGTGCGCTCCGCGCGCTTCTTCGGCGTCGCCGCGATCGTCAGGCGCTTCGGGCCGGCGGTCCTGCCGCTTGTCGAGCGGCGCCTGGCGCTGGTGGCCGGCGTGGCGGCCGTCCTCATCATCGTCGCCTTCATCGCGGCGCGGCTCTTACACTAGCGGCGAAATTGGGCCATATCGCTGCGCGTGGCGAGCTTTGCGCGACATTGGCCCTGGATGGCCCTCCTGGCGTGCGCTTTCATGCTGGCCGTCGCTCACGCCTTCGAGACCTTCGGCCACCTGGCCCCCTGCACCCTTTGCCTGAAGGAGCGGCAGATCTATTGGGCCGCCCTGGCGATCGCCGCCGGGGGGGCGATCCTGCGCCTCACGCCGGGCCGTCGGGCGGCCACGCGGATCGCGAACCTTCTGCTGGCGGTCGTCTTCGCCTACAGCGCCCTGGTGGCCGGCTATCACGCCGGCGCGGAGTGGCGTTGGTGGCCCGGGCCGGCGACATGCAGCGGCGGGGCGAGTCATGTCGCCAACCTCACCGCCTTTTTGAACGGCGCGCCGGCGGCCATCCCGTCCTGCGACAAGGCGGCGTGGATCTTCCTGGGCCTTTCGATGGCCGGCTGGAACGCGGTGATTTCCGTCGCCCTGACGGTCCTTAGCACCCTTGCGGTGGCCCAGGGCAAGCCTACGGAACGGGCCGCCCCCTGGTGAGCAACCGGCCGATCCCGCCAAGGCCCGGTCCAGGGGCGAGCGCGCGGCGCCTGGCCGAGATTCTGCGCGTCGATCACGCCGGAGAACTGGGCGCCGTCCACATCTATCGCGGCCAGCGGGCGGTGCTGGAGGGGGCCGCGGGACGCGGGCGGATCGCCGCCCAACTCGCCGAGATGGAGGCGCACGAGGCGCGCCATCTGGCCCGCTTCGACACCCTGTTGACGCGGGACCAGGTCCGCCCGACCCTCCTGGCGCCCTTCTGGCGGGCGGCCGGATTCGCCTTGGGGGCCGGCACGGCCCTGATGGGCGAGAAGGCCGCCCACGCCTGCACCGAAGCGGTCGAGACCGTCATCGAAGCCCACTATGCCGGCCAGATCGACGAGATCGGGGAACGCCAGCCGGACCTCGCCGCCGAGCTGAAGCTGTTTCGCGCCGAGGAGCTGGCCCATCGCGACCAGGCCCTCGCCGAGGGGGCCAGGGACGCCCCCGGCTATCCGATCCTCGCCGCCCTCATCCGTGCCGGCTGCCGGGCCGCGATCGCCCTCTCGGAAAGGATCTGATGGACATCGACGCCCTCCGCCGCGGCGCCGAGGCGCCGGTCGAGGCCAGCGCCGCCGATGTGCCCGCCGTCGCCGACGATCTGGCCGCCGCTTTCGCGGACGACGTCATGTTCGACTGGTTCTTCCGCCCCGACGCCCGGCGGGACGAGGCGCGCGTACGCTTCTTCCGTATGCTGATCGGTCAGATGGCCTTCGGCGCCGGCCGGATCGAGCGGCCCGCCGTTGGCGGAGCGGCGGCGGTGTGGATGCCCTTCGCCGCCGTCGGCCCCACGCCGCTCATCCAGGAGGTGCGCGCCCTGCCGACCCTGTTGTTCGTGACCGGCGTGGCGCGCTTTCCCCGCCTCACCGCCCTGCGCGCCGACATGGACAAACACCATCCCATGGATCGGCCGCACGCCTATCTGTGGTTTCTGGGGGTGCGGCCGGAGGCCCAGGGCTGCGGTGTCGGCTCGCGCCTTCTGAAGGTCGGATGCGATCGCCTCGACGCCGCCGGCCAGAACGCCTATCTCGAAACCCAGACCGAGCGGAACCTCGCCCTCTACCGGCGCCATGGCTTCGAGGTCATCTCAAAGCACAAGGCCCGCCCCGACGCCCCGCCACTGTGGAGCATGTGGCGCGAACCCCAGGCGGCGGAGATTTAAGGCGGTTTGTTTGGCGCGGCAGGTGCGCCACGACTATTCGGTCAGGCCCCCGGCGGCAGGGTGAATTTCATCGGCACGGCGATCAGCCGGCCCTTGGTCGGGGCGTTGTAGCGGCTGCGGCTATAGATCCGGATGTACTGGGCGGACATCAGGACCTTGGCCCCGAAGCCATAGCCCGGCGGCGTCTCCTCGGTGATCGCGCAATCGGTGAGGTCGCCGGAAGCCTCGACGGTGCAGACCGCCGTGGCGTGCCCGGAGACCCGCGCCTTCAGCGCTTCGGGCGGATAGAACTGGGCGGTCGGGTCGCCCTTCGGCCGGCTGTGAAAATTGACCTCGTTCAAGCTGAGCGGCGGCAGGCTGGAGGCGGCGGCCACCACGCCCCCCGCCAGAAGTGAAATCGCCGCTGCCGCCGGCATGGTCCAGCCCATCGTCGGTCTCCCCGCGCAAAAGATTCGGTGAGACTAGACCCTCGCCCGCCGGCGAGTCGAGCGTCTTGACGCCTCGCCCTTCAGGCGTCTTCCTTCACCCGCCGCTTGCGGAAGGTCGGGTTGAGCACCTGTTTGCGCAGTCGGATCGACTTGGGGGTCACTTCGACCAGCTCGTCATTGTCGATATAGGCGATCGCCTGTTCGAGGGTGAGGCGGCGCGGCGGGGTCAGGCGGATGGCCTCGTCCTTGCCCGAGGCGCGCACATTGGTGAGCTGCTTGGCCTTCATCGGGTTGACGTCCAGGTCGTCGGGCTTGGCGTTCTCGCCGATGATCATGCCTTGATAGGTCTTCTCTCCGGCGCCGACGAACATCGTCCCTCGATCCTCGAGATTCCAAAGCGCGAAGGCCGCCGTCTCGCCGTCGGAATTGGAGATCAAGGCGCCGCGCCCACGCCCTTCGATAGCGCCCTTGTAGGGCTCGTAGTGGGAGAAGACGCGGTTGAGCACGCCGGAGCCCCGCGTGTCGGTGAGGAACTCGCCCTGATAGCCGATCAGGGCGCGCGACGGGGCCATGAAGGTGACGCGCGTCTTGCCGGTCCCAGAGGGACCCATGTCCTTGAGTTCGGCTTTGCGGGCCGACAGCTTTTCGATGACGATGCCGCTGTATTCCTCGTCGACATCGACGATCACCTCCTCGATGGGCTCCAGGCGCTTTCCGGTTTCCGGGTCGTTCTTATAGACCACCCGGGGGCGGCTGATGGAGACCTCGAAGCCCTCGCGGCGCATGGTCTCTATGAGAACGCCCAACTGCAGTTCGCCCCGGCCGGCGATCTCATAGGCGTCGCGCTCGGCGGTCTCGGCGACCTTGATGGCGACATTGGCCTCGGCCTCGCGCAGAAGGCGCTCGCGGATCACCCGGCTCTGCACTTTGTCGCCCTCGCGCCCGGCCAGGGGGCTGTCGTTCACCGAGACGGTGATGGCGATGGTCGGCGGATCGATGGGCTGGGCGGGAAGCGCGCCCTCGGCGTCCAGGGCGCCGAGGGTGTCGGCGACGGTCGCCTTGGTCAGGCCGGCCACGGCGACGATGTCCCCGGCCAGGGCCTCGTCGATAGGCTGGCGCTTGAGACCGCGGAACGCCAGCAGCTTGCTGATGCGGCCCCTCTCCACTTCCACCCCTTCGCGCGACAGGGCTCGGATGGTCATGCCGGGGGTCAGGCGGCCCGACTCCACTCGCCCGGTCAGCAGGCGGCCCAGGAACGGGTCGGCCTCGATCAGCACGGCCAGAAGCTGGGCCGGATCGCCCGTCCGCGCCTCGGCGGCCGGGGCCGGCACGTGGGCGACGATCTTGTCGAAGAGGGGGGCGAGGCCGGTGCGCGGATCCCCCATCTCGGTCACCGCCCAACCCTGCTTGCCGCTGGCGTAGAGGTGGGGAAAATCGAGCTGGTCGTCGCTGGCCCCGATGGCGGCGAAGAGATCGAAGGCCTCGTTCAACACTTTTTCCGGATCGGCGTGCGGCCGATCGACCTTGTTGAGGACCACAATGGGCCTCAGGCCCAGTTTCAAGGCCTTGCCGAGCACGAACTTGGTCTGCGGCATGACCCCCTCTTCGGCGTCCACCAGCAGCAGGCAGCCGTCCACCATGCCCAAAATCCGCTCCACCTCGCCTCCGAAATCAGCGTGGCCGGGGGTGTCGATGATGTTGATCCGCGTCTCACCGGCCGCCCCATGCCACAGCACCGAGGTCGCCTTGGCCAGAATGGTGATCCCCCGCTCGCGCTCCTGGTCGTTGGAGTCCATGGCCCGCTCAAGATGCGCCTCGTTGGCCCGGAACACCCCAGACT
>JALYTR010000111.1 GCA_030854165.1 Pseudomonadota bacterium
TCGGGGCGTCGGCCAGAAAGGCCCGGGCGATGGCCACGCGCTGGCGCTCGCCGCCGGAAAGCTTCACGCCCCGCTCGCCGACCAGGGTGTCGTAGCCCTTGGGCAGCGCGTTTATGAACTCGTGGGCGCGCGCCCGGCGGGCGGCCAGGGCGATCTCCTCGGCGGTGGCCCCGGGCCGGGCATAGGCGATGTTCTCAGCGATGGTGCGGTGGAAGAGGGCCGGATCCTGCGGCACCACGGCGATGGCGCGGCGCAGGCTGGCTTGAGTCACATGCGCCACGTCCTGGCCATCGATCAGGATCCGACCACCCTGCAGGTCGTAGAGGCGCTGGATCAGCTTGACGAAGGTCGACTTGCCCGACCCGGTGGGCCCGACCAGGGCCAGCCGCTCGCCGGCCGCGATCCTGAGCGAGAAGTCGTCATAGATCGGCGCGCCGGCCGACTGGTAGCGGAAGGTCACACGCTCGAAGGCGATCTCGCCGCGCTGGCCGCTGAAGGCGGGGGCGCGGGGGCGGTCGGCGACCTGGGGATGGGTCTTGGCGTAGCGGGCCACGTCCTCCACGTCGGCCAGGCCCCGCTGCAGCATGCGGATGTTCTCGCCGATGTTGCGCAGATAGCCGCTCATCACCAAAAAGGAGGTGATGACGAAGGCGACATCGCCGGCGCTCGCCTGGCCCTTGGCCCATCTGACGATCACCAGGCCGGTCAGGCCCGCCTGCAACAGGGCGACCAGCAGATTGTGGATCAGCCACACGTCGGTGTAGCGGTTCCAGGTGACCACCGTGGCGGCCTGCCAGTCGGCGGTGACTTCGCAGATCCGGGCCTCCTCGCGTCCCTCGGCCCCAAAGCTCTTGACCGTCGGGTTTGAGGAGATGGCGTCGGCCAGAGCGCCGCCGATCCGCGAATCCAGGGCCACCGAGCGCAGGTTGGCCTTGCGGACATAGTAGGTGGAAAAGATCACGTTCGACGCGATGTAGAGGGCGACCATGCCCAGGGAAAAGGCGCCCACCAGGGGCCAGCGGAACATCATCTGGATGGAGAGGCCGACCAGGATGATCAGGGCCGGGCCGATCCACAGCACCAGGGCGTCTGCGACCACGTCATAGCCCCACATGGCTCGCGACAGCCGCCGCACCGTGGCGCCGGCGAAGGTGGCACCATGCCAGTCGGCCGAGAAGGCCTGGACGCGGGTGAAACCCTCGTTGGTCATCTCCCGCATGGTGTGAGCGGCCAGCGGCGTCCACACCCGTATGGCGAGGTTGCGGAAGACGAAGAAGGCCACATAGACGGCCACGAAGAAGGCCCAGGCGAGCCACGCCGCATGGGCGCGCGCCGGGCCGCGCACGGCGGCGTCGACCAGACCTGCGAGGCCCGGGGGACCAGAAGCTCAAAGGCGATGGCGATCAGATAGAGGAGCACGGTGGCGGCGAACAGACGGGGGCGCCGCGTCCAGTAGGTCGCGATAAAGGCCAGCACCTGGCCATTGGAGAGCACCCGCGCGCGGGTCGCCTCATCGTCTTCATACTGATCCATGAGGCGCGTTCACATACGCTTGAACGCGGCCCGGCGGGAGGCGCCCGGCGGCGTTCCCTTCGTCCCTGACGCCAAAAAGCCACAGAGCTTGCCCTAAAACCGGGTGGCTTCGCATGCGAAGCGTGAATCCGGTTCTAGACTTTGAAGATAGAGCAAGATTCAGCACCGAGGTGATTCCGCCTCAAACCATCTTGCTCTAGCGGCCGGCCCGCGCTTTGTGAAAGGCGTGACCTCGCCGCTTCCCGACGCCATGCCCGACAACTGGGTGGACCGCCATGCGCCGCGCTCCTGGTGCCCGTGGCTCAAGCTCGGCCGGTTCGACCGGCCGACCGGGATCTGGCTGCTCATGCTGCCGGCCTGGCAGGGGATCGCCCTTTCCGCCGCCGCGCGCGGCGAATGGCCGAGCCCGCGCCTGCTCATCCTGTTCGCGCTTGGCGCCGCCCTGATGCGCGCCGCCGGCTGCGCCTTCAACGACATCGTCGATCGCGACATCGACGCCCGCGTCGCCCGCACGGCGGCGCGGCCGGTCGCATCGGGTCAGATCAGCGTGCGGGGGGCGTGGGGATTCATCGCGGTCTGCGGATTGCTGAGCCTCGCCATCCTGCTCACCTTGAATATCCTCAGCCTGTTCCTGGGCGTGGCCTCCCTGGCCCTGGTCGGCGCCTATCCGTTCATGAAGCGGATCACCTGGTGGCCGCAGGCGTGGCTCGGCCTCACCTTCAACTGGGGGGCGCTGCTGGGCTTCGCGGCGGCGCAGAGCGGTCCCTCGTCGGCGACCCTGCTGGTTCTGGTGGTGGGCGCGACGGCGGCCGGCTTCCACATCTCGGTGGTGACCCCGCCCCTGCCCTGGTGCGCGGGGCTGCTCTACGCGTCCGGCATCGCCTGGACCCTGGGCTACGACACCATTTACGCCGTCCAGGATCTCGAGGACGACGCCCTCATCGGCGTGAAGTCATCGGCTCGGCGACTGGGCCGCGCCGCACCGCGCGCGGTGATGGCGTTCTATGGGGTGAGCGTGGCTCTGGCGCTGGGCGCCTGGCGGTCGGCGGGATTGGGCGTGCTGGCATTGCCGCTCATCGCCCTCTACGGCCTGCATCTGGCGCGCCAGGCCCTGCGTCTGAACGTGGACGACGGGGCTGGCGCCTTGGCGCTCTTCAAGTCCAATACGCTCGCGGGCCTCCTCCTATTCGTGGCCCTGATGGCCGGCCACTGGCAAAGCTGAGGGCGTCCTCACGACATTGACGCAAGGTGACGCTTTTGACTCGCCGCTCATCCGGCTAGAACTCGGCCAACGACCCCTCGTTGAAAACAAACCGGATTGGAATTTCCAATGAAGCTCGATTCCTCCATCGCCGCGGTGGTCACCGGCGGCGCGTCCGGCCTGGGCGAGGCCACGGTTCGCGCCCTGGCGGCGCATGGCGTCAAGGTCGCCATATTCGACATGAACGACGCCAAAGGCGAGGCGGTGGCCAAGGAAGTTGGCGGGGTGTTCTGCCAGTGCAACGTCACCTCCGACGCCGACGTCGAGGCCGCCTTCGCCAAGGCGCGCGCCGCCCACGGCCAGGAGCGCGTGTTGATCAACTGCGCCGGCACCGGCAACGCCGCCAAGACCGCCGGGCGCGACCGCAAGACGGGCGAGATCAAGCATTTCCCGCTGGAGGCCTTCAATTGGATCATCCAGATCAACCTCGTCGGCACCTTCCGCTGCATCGCCAAGAGCGCGGCGGGCATGCTGACCCTTGAGCCCCTGGAGGACGGCGAGCGCGGAGCGATCGTCAACACCGCCTCGGTGGCGGCCGAGGACGGCCAGATGGGTCAGGCGGCCTATTCGGCCTCCAAGGGCGGGGTGGTCGGCATGACCCTGCCGATCGCCCGCGACCTGATGAGCGAGGGCATCCGGGTCAACACCATCCTGCCGGGCATCTTCGACACCCCCCTGATGAACGCCGCCCCGCCGCAGGTGAAGGACGCCCTGGCCGCCTCGGTCCCCTTCCCCAAGCGCCTGGGCCGGCCGGAGGAATACGCCCAGCTCGCCCTCACCATGGTCACCAACAGCTATTTCAACGGCGAGGACGTGCGGCTGGACGGGGCGATCCGCATGGCGCCCCGGTAGAAGGCGGCGCGGTGAGTAGCTGACTCTACGACTTCGCCGCCGGCCGCTGAATCTTCGGACCCAGGTTGGCGATGACGGCGCGGGCGTCGAAGGCGCGGGCGTCGGCGGACGGCTTGGGACCGTGACCCATGACGATCTCGGCGGTGGCCTGGAACTTCTGCACCGTCTGGATATTCACGCTGCCGGCCCAGAAGGGGTCACCCCACAACGGACCCCAGCCGCGCCAGCCGTAGCCTGGGCCATAATAGCTCCAGTAGGGCCGCCAATAGCCGAAGGCGTAGCCGGGGCCATAGAAGGGATCGGGATCGGCGTAGGTGCGCCGGTCGCGCTCGGTGTGCCGATCGACGGTCTCGAACCAGTCGAAACCCTGGTCGACGGTCAGTTCGGCGGCGCGGTAGAGCAGGTAGGTCTCCACCGTTTCGCGCGAGGTCAAGGAATTGCCCTGAAAAGTGACCCGGAAGTGGTCGTTGTCGAGCCGCTGGTCGGTGAAGCCGCCGGACGCGGCGGTCCCCTTCTCCAGGGGCTGATAGGGGGTCGCCGTCTCGCAGGCGGCGAGGGCGCCAGCCAGGATCAGTGCCGCGGCGACGGCGGCGGTTTTCATCTTCATGGTCGCTCCAGCCCTTCCAAACCGCGCCTGGGCGGCGCGGGAACGTCCTTCGTCGGGGGGCAGGGTGCCACGCTGGGGCGGCCTTCGTAAAGCGGCTAATGCAGGGTTCCGACTTGGCGGGCGATATCGAGGCGGGCCGGGGCGACGAGATCGGCCGCCGTGAGGGTCACCGAATGAATCACCGCGTCGATTTCGCCGCGCCAGAAATCGAGAAACCGATGTACGCGGGGGTAGCCTGGCGCCACGTCCAGGGTCTGCCACAGGAAACGTTGCAGCAGGGCCGGGTGATCGGGCAGCCAGTAGAGCACCTCCGCAGTGGTCAGCCGCTCGCCGGCCAGCCGTCGTGAGAAATCGCTATCGTTCATTCGCATCCCCCTTTGGAGATCAGGGTAGAAGACGAATCATCCGCTATGCAATAGAAAATATTAGTTAATTTCAGTGTGTTAGCAGCGTGACCCCGGGACTGCTGACAAGCTGGTTCCGGCGTCAAAGACAACCGTCGCTCTCGCCGCCGTGTTGGGCTAAGCTATGACCAGTTTTCTAGTCACCGAAGGATAGTACTATGGTCATGGTCAATCTGGCCCACGCCAAGGCTCATTTGAGCGAACTGCTGGATCGGGTGGAAGGTGGCGAGGATGTCGTCATCACCCGTCACGGCAAGCCGGCCGCGCACCTTTCAGCGGTGTCGCCGCCGAAGCGGCCGGTTCGGAACCTGGGCGAGTTTCGCGCCAAAATGCCACGCTGGCGCGCTGGAAGCGCGACGTTGCTCCGCGAGGTTCGCGACGAGGGACTTTGATGCTTTATTTCGACACCAGCTTCCTTGCCCCGCTCATTCTCGAAGAAGCGACCAGCACGGCGGTCGAGCGTTTCATGGCCGCACTACCGACGGGAAGCCTGACGATCAGCCATTGGACCCGGGTCGAGTTCTCCTCGCTGCTGGCGAGGGAGGTTCGCATGGGCGGCCTGGAAAGCCGGGCCGCCGCCGAGGCGGATGCGCAGTTCGAGGCCATGGTTGCCGAATCTTTCGCCGTCCTGGCGCCCAGCCCGGCCGACTTCAATCTCGCCAAGATGTATCTTGGACAGCATGAGACTGGCTTGCGGGCCGGCGACGCCTTGCACCTGGCGATCGCCCAAAATCATCGCGCCGAAAAGATTTACAGCCTCGACACGACTCTTCTCAGGGCCCGCAGGGTTCTCGGCCTGACCGTAAGCAGGGGGATAAAGCCGGCGGCTTGAATGAAGATAACAGGGCCCTCCAAGTCTCAAATATGGGTCGACGCCCCGCTCACGGCCATCAGATAGACGATCCGACCAAGCGCCCCGAACAGGAGAACGCCGACGGCCAGGGCCTGGATGCCGAAGCCCGGGCCGCGCGAGCTGGCCAGCTTCGAATAGCTCATCATGTAGAGGATGCGGCCGGCGATCCACACCAGGCCGATAAGGGCGGCGACCTTTTCATCCCAATAGAAGGCGAACAGCCACAGGGAGACGAGGAACAACGGCAGCCATTCGAGGGTGTTGGCCTGGACCCGGTAGAGGCGTTCGAAGTCCGGGTGGCCGCTGGTCGCCGGCGCCTCGATTCCGAACTTGCCGCGGCCGCGGCCCACCCGCAAACCCATGACGAAATAGAGCAGCAGGGCCAGAAGCGTGACCAACGCGACGAGTTTGTAGTGTTCCAGCGGCATGATGATTCCCTCCCGATCCAACGTGGCAGGCAAGGTGGCACGATTTGCCGGCGCGCGGAAAGGGTCTCTAGTCGTCCCGGCTTTCGATGGCGTGGATGTCGGCGTCGGAGAGGCCCATGTGATGGCCAATTTCGTGGATGAGGACGTGGGTGACGATCTCGCCCAGGGTCACGTCGCCACGCTCGGCCCACTCATCGAGGATCGGCCGGCGATAGAGAAACACCCGCGATTCGTGGGGGACGGGATCGAGCACCGAGCGGTGGATGCGGTCGACGCCCTGGTAGAGGCCGCTCAAGTCGAATGGATCTTCGATGCCCAGATCGTCCAGGACATCGTCGGCGGCGAAGTCGTCGATGCGGAACACCACCTCGCCGGCGGCGGCGCGAATCGTCGCCGGGAGGGCGGCGAAAGCAGCCTCGGCGAGGGCCGCGAAGTCGTCGAGGGAGGGCGCGCTGGCGACGGTCCAATCGGTCATGGTCCGCGCCTTATAGGGCGTGTTCGCCATTTGTGGCGCCGGATCCTCGAGCTGGACCTAGCTGTCGGGAGGCGTCGGCCCGGATCAGCGTCTGTTACCCTGCCGGTCGATCTGATTCGGACTAGAGGCGAATGAGCCCGCACGAGCTTTTCTTGGCCGCCTCCATGGGCCTCGTCGGCGTCGCCGCGGGCGCGGCGCTGGTCGCCTGGCTTGGATGGCAAGGTCAGGCGAGGCGATGGGCCGACGCGGCCGCCGAGGCGTTCGAGAGCGCTCTGATCATCATTGACGATGGGTTCGCCGCCCTGATCGGCGGCAAACAGGCCCTGGCGGCGTGCGCCAACGCTCTCGGCCTCAAGGCGACCGCTGACGTGCGGGAGGTGATCGACGCCCTGAGGGCCACCCCGGACCTTGCCAAGCGGGTAGACGCTCTCTTCACCGAAGGCGAGGCCTGCGCCTTCGAGGTTCGAGGGGCGCGGGGCGTGGTCTGGGTGGAGGGGCGGTCGGCCGGCGCGCTGGCCTGGTTGCGGCTGAGCCCAACCGCCCCCGAGCGCGGCGGACTGCCCTCGGCGGCGCGCCTAGCCGCCTTCATCGACGCCCGCCGGGACCCGGCCTGGATC
>JALYTR010000112.1 GCA_030854165.1 Pseudomonadota bacterium
GAGCGACACGAAAGCGGCGACGGCCGGGAAGGTAGCCAGCAGCAGGTAGAAGGTGACCCCGCCGGCCACGGCGGGGAGGCGATCCTTGGTGATTTCCCGGTAGGCGCGCCAGCCGATGTCCTTCCAACCGAGCGGCGGAATGGTCCAGGGAAAATGGGCGAGGCGCCCGCGATGGGGCTCGGCGGCGTCGAATTCCTCCGGCGTCAGGCGGGGCGGCGGCGGCGTTGCGGCGCTCGCCGGCTTTTTGCGTTTGGGCCAAAACGCCGCCATGGCGGCGATAGCCAGCCAAGGCGCCGCCCGCAACGGCAGTTTGACGCGCCCCTTGGCGGCGGTCTCGGCCAGCGGATCGCTCATGCCACGCCTCGCCTCAAGGCGCCGGAAGCGACAGGTCTTCGCCCGCCAACGCCCGTTCGATCAGGCGGACAGTGTTGCTCAAGCCGAAGATGGCGGCGAAGGAGCCGAAACGGGGGCCCTTGGTCTGGCCGAGCAGGACCTCGTAGAGAGCGGCGAACCAGGCGCGCAGGGGCTCGAACCCGGCCGCCTTGCCGGCCGCATAGACCTCGTTCTGGATCGCCTCGCCATCCTGGCAGTCGGCCGGCAGAGCCGTGAGGCGGCCGGCCAGATCGGAAAAGGCGGCCCGTTCGCGCCCGTCCGGGACGCGGAAGCGCTTGGCGGGGCGGACGAAGTCTTCGTAGTAGTGGATGGCGTAATCGACGAGGCGGTCCAGGAGCGGCTCGCTCTTTGGCGTGGCGTCCGGGAAATGCCGGGCGATGAACCCCCACAAGAGGGTTCGGTCCGAGGCGTTGGAGGCCGAGACCAGATTGAGCAGCAGGCTGAACGACACCGGGGCGCCCTTGGCCGGCGGCGCGCCGCCGTGCACGCTCCACACTGGATTGTCGAGGCGATTGGGCGCCTTGGCGCCGTCGGCGGTCGGTCGGTTATAGGCGTCGAGCTGCTGAAGATATTCGTCGGCCGCCTTGGGAATGACGTCGAAGGAGAGGCGCTTGGCGGATTTGGGCGAGCCGAAGAGATAATAGACCAAGCTCTCGGGCGCGCCGTAGCGATCCCAGTCCTCGAGGGTGAGGCCATTGCCCCTGGACTTGGAGATCTTCTGGTTGTTCTCGTCCAGGAACAGTTCGAAATTGAACCCCTCCGGCGGCTCGGCGCCCAGGATGCGGCATATCCTGGAGGACACCTTCACCGAATCTATGAGGTCCTTGCCGCTCATCTCGTAGTCCACGCTCAGCGCCGCCCATCGACAGGCCCAGTCGGGCTTCCACTGCAGCTTCACCGCCCCGCCGGTGACGGGGATTTCGGTGAGCGTTCCGTCCTCGTCCCTGAAGACGATGGTTCCGCGATCGACATGGCGCTCGAGCGTGGGGATCTGCAGCACCCGACCGCTCCTGGGGCTGATCGGCAGGAAGGGTGAATAGGTCGCCCGCCGCTCGGGACCGAGGGTCGGCAGCATCACCGCTTGAATCTCGTCGAAGCGGGTGAGCGCCAGGCGCAGGGTGGGATCGAACATGCCCGAGCGATAGCATTGCGTGGACGACAGAAATTCGTAGTCGAAGCCGTGGCCGTCGAGAAAGGCGCGCATGCGGGCGTTGTTGTGAGCGCCGAAGCTTTCGTGTTCGCCAAACGGGTCGGGGACCTGGGTCAGCGGCTTGCCCAGGTCCTCGGCGAGGCGTTCCCGGTTCGGGACATTGTCCGGAACCTTGCGCAGGGCGTCCATGTCGTCGGAAAAAGAGATCAGGCGAGTGGGAATGGCGTCCTCGGTCAGGGCGCGGAAGGCGTTTCTGACCATGGTCGTGCGGGCGACCTCGTTGAAGGTGCCGATATGCGGCAGGCCCGAGGCGCCATAGCCGGTCTGGAACACCACGGGGCCGGCCAGCGCGGGAAGGGCGCCGAGCGCTTCGTCGATCTTGCCCGCGCCGATCAGGGTCGCGGCGAGATTGCGTTCAGCGTCGGTCGCGAGCCGCACCCGCAAGAGTCGCGCCTGCAGACTCCGCGCCTGTTCGAACGGCCACGCGCGCGCCTCGCGGGCGAGGGTGGAAAGGCCCTGCAACATGGGGCGAGCCGGTAGAGGGCGGGACGGCCCTTGGCAAGGGCGCGTGCTCGGCGGCGAAGCGTTTGAGTCTCGGCGGCCTGTTACGCGGCCGCGCCGGCCCTTTCCCGCCATTTCGGCGCGTTGACGCCCACCGCCAGCAGCCACAGGCAAAGCGCGCCTTCGCCAAGGCCGCTGGACAGCATGGCGTATGAGTCAAGGTGGTCGGCCAAGGCGGGCCAGACAAGGTTGGCCAGGCTGTCGGCCAGCCAGCCCAGGCCAGCGAGGGCCAGCAGGACGCCCACAAATCGCGGCATGAAACCCGATCTGAAGACGAGGTAGCCGAGCAGGGCGCAATAGAAGCCGAAGAAAAACAGGCTGATGTTGTAGTCCTGCCCGTGCAGGCTGAGGAACACCCTCGCCAGCGCCCGCAGTTGCTCGGGCGTGAAGGCGGCCAGATAGGGCGCGCCTCCCATGAGGACCAAGGGCGCCACGAGGTTGAGGGTGGCCCCGCTGGCGCATCCCACGAGACTGAAGAAGGCCGCGGCCAGGGAGACATCTCGGCTCACCGGGCGGAGCAGTCCATAGAGGAGGGCCGTCACGCCGACATAGCTCGCGCCGGCGATGAGGTCGGCGGCGATGCTCCAGCGATACAACGGTTCGGACGCCAGGATGTGGCGCGCGGTTGCCGCCGCATCGCCGCTCACGAACAGGGAGGAGCGGGTGAATTCGGCGAACATGCCGCCCGCCATGGCGATCAGATAGAGGAGGCCAGCGATTCTGGCCCTGAGGCGCGGCGAGGAGATCGGTTCGTTCATTTCATGCCCTCCCCAGCAGCGGCCGCCACATGGCCATGTAGACGCCGAATATTCCCACGCCGGTGAGGACCGTCAGGATTGCCAGGCCGCCCGCCACGGCGAACCGCCGTCCAGGACCGGCGCCTTCCTTGGCGCGCAGGTAGAGTTCGAGCACCGCCAGCGGCAGCAGGTAGCAGGCGAAATCCCAGAAGAGGGCGAACGGGCCGTCCAGGTTCTTGCCGACACCCACCGGTCCCCGATTGACCATGATCCAGGCAAACAGCCCGACGCGGAAGAACCACTGGCCGTTGGCCACCAGATACAGGCGCAGCGCCCAGCGGCGATGGGCGGGGATGTCGCGCGCCCGCGCCGCGCTCCACGCCAGGGCGGCGAAGGCAATGATCAGCAGAGCGTCGCCGCTGATGGCGAGATCGCCGACCAGGGTTGGGTTTCCGCCGCGGACCCAGATCATATAAAGCCCGGAAAGGCTCACCCCGAGCGCGGTCAGCATAAACAGACGCCCGTTCCAGCGGTGAACGGCGGGGACTCGCGAGCGAATCCACGGGATCAGCTGAAGCGCGCCGCCAAAGGCGATGACCGCGGCCAGCAGGACGTGGGCGGCGAAGGACAGGTTTCCGGCCGTGTCGCCAGCGACATAGCCTTTGAAGAGCATGGTGTTGCGGCGCCAGGCCTCGAAATGGCCCGTGAGAGTGGGCGAGCCATAGAAGGCGACAATGTAGTACAGGAACGCCCACTGGCCGATGACGGCGACCAGAAGCCACAGCCTGGCGGCTGCTTTCAAAGTGGCGTCGCCCGCCGTGGACGAAATCGACCTTGGAGCGGCGAGAGATAGAGTTTGCGTCATGCGGTTTCCCCATGCGTGGGATTTCAGGGTAAGCGTGGACTGCCCGCGAGCCCATGACCCCAGCGATCAGATTGGCGGCTTATGGCGTCAGGAAGAGGAGATCGGATGGCCGAGCCCACAGTGTCGGCGGGCTACGCCAAGGCGCTGGTGGGTCTGGCCCTGGCGAAAGGCGCCGATGAGAGCCGGTTGCTGGCGCGCGCCCGCATCGATCCGGGCGATCTGGCGGATCCGGAAAACCGCCTGCCGTTCGAGCGCTTCAAGGCGCTCATGGGCGCGGCCAAGGAACTCTGCGACGAGCCCGCCCTGGCCCTGCACTTTGGCGAGACATCGCGGATGGTGGAGATGTCGATCGTCGGGCTCATCACCCACGCCGCCCAGACCATGGCCGAAGCGTTCGCGCAGATGAACCGCTACGCGCGCCTCGTCATCGAGGTGCGGGGACACGAATCCGGCGACAGGTTCGCGATCGTCCGGCGCCCCGGAGGGGTGTGGATCGAGGATCGACGCCGCGATCCGAACGAATTTCCGGAACTCACCGAATCCACCTGGGCGCGGTTCGTCAGCGAATACGCCCATTATTTTCCGAACCGGCCGCCGTTTGTGAAGGCCGTCCACGTGACCCACGCGGCGCCGCCTTACCGCGCCGAATACGATCGGATATTGCAGGCGCCGGTAACCTTCGGGAGCGACAGAAACGCGCTGCTCATCGAGGAATCGTGGCTGTCTCGACCGATTGGCGCCGCAAACCGCTATGTGTTCGGGATATTCAGCGAGCGCGCGGCGGCGCTGCTCACGAGCCTGGAAAACTCGAAGACCGTGAAGGGGCGCGTCGAGAGCGTGTTGATCCCCATCTTGCACACCGGCGAATCCACCATGGAACGAATCGCCAAGAACATCGGGCTCAGCCGCCCGACGCTCTATCGCCAGTTGAAGGCCGAGGGCGCCAGCTATGAACGACTGCTCGACGATCTGCGCCACAAGATGGCGCTGCACTACCTGGACGGGAAAAAGGTGTCGGTCGCCCAGACCGCCTATCTGGTCGGCTTCTCGGACCCCAGCGCGTTCTCGCGCGCGTTCAGGCGCTGGACGGGGCGCCGCCCTGGTCGGCGAGGAGAGGCCTGAACGCCGCCATGGTCATGCGGCGCCGCCCGCTTCCTCCTTGAGGCGGCCGATCGAGCCGCGGGGCCCGCGCGAGACTTTAGATCGGACCGCGATGGCGGCGTTGCCGGACCGCGAGCGCGAGGAAGGCCAAGGCCACCGCCAGCCCGGCCCACAGGCCCGGCGTCGTCAGAAAACCCACCGGATCGATTTGTGTCAGCGGATCGACCGCGTCTCCACCTCTCGCCGTTGCGACGAAGGCGACGTCGAACCAGCCTGTCAGGCGGTACCTCAGCAAGGCGGCGAAATAGCCGGTGTCGAAGCCGATCTTCTCGACCAGGCAAAGGGCGAGCGGCGGCAGGACGGCCCAGAGGAATGGGGCGCGCCGCGCCCAGCCCGAGACCAGGAGAAGCCATCCCCAGAGCGGCGCCAGCCACAGCGACGACATGGCGAGACAATAGAGCAGGGCCAGGGTCATGTGGAACCAGGGCAAACCCCACGCGCCCGCCACGTCCCGCCCGCGCGCCAGAGCGGCGCCCGCGCCCACGAGCAGCATCGTCAGCTGGGTGGCCAAGACGGCCACGAACAGGATCAGCGGCAGGACCGCCAGCGGCACGCTCGCCTTGGCGAGCACCGTCGTGAAATCCGAGACCGGCAGCGACTTCCAGAACAGGATGCCGCGATCACGGCGTTCGTCGTAGAGCGCCCCCAGACAGTAGAAGAAGGCGACGATGAAGCCGGTGATCAGGATGGCGAACGCCGCGACGTCGTAGGGCAGGGCCGGCATCGTCATGTTTCGCCGGACCCCATCGGCGCCCGGCCCGGTGGCCGACCAGTGCGGCGGATGGCCGATACTGATCAGGAAGCCGAACAGCACCAGGGCGGCGACGACCGCGGGCGCGATATAGAGCGAGCGGTTCTCCCACAGTTCCCGCCGCAGCGACCAGTAGAAGGGACGGGTCGCCGACAGGATTGGCCGCGGACCCAGGGGAGATTCGTCCATGGCGTCCGATGGAACCGTCATGCGGCGGCTCCTTGTGTTCCGCTGGCCTGGCCGCCGATCACGGCGACGAACAGGTCGGCGATGCTGGGGGTGCGGACCTCGCCGAGGGCGGCGAGCTCATCGCGATCGACGGAGTCGAAGAGCAGGACGCCGCGGCCGAACACCTGGCGCTCGTGAATGGGCTTCAGGGCCCGGGCCGCGATCAGATGCTCGGGACCGACCATCACTTCGCTGTAGCGCGCCTCGAACGCCTCCATGCTGCAATCGAGCACGATGCGTCCGCGATCGATGAACACCAGATCGGTGAGGATGTGCTGGACCTCTTCGACCTGATGGGTGGTTACGACGATGGTGCGGGCGCCATCGAAATAGTCGTTGAGCAGCGTGTCGTAGAACTGCTTGCGATAGAGCAGGTCGAGGCCGAGGGTCGGCTCGTCGAGGATCAGCAATTTCGCGTCGATGGCCATGATGAGGGCGAGGTGAAGCTGGGTGACCATGCCTTTCGACAATTGCCTCACCAAGCTGGCCCGCTTGATGGCGGTCTTGGCGAGAAATCCCTCCGCCTTGGCCCGGTCGAACCTGAGGTGCACGCCCGCCACGTAGTCGAGCGCCTGCGAAACCCGCATCCAGCGCGGCAGGACGGCGACATCGGCGATGAAGCAGACATCACGCATGAGTTCGTCGCGCTCCTTCCATGGATCGCGCCCGAGCACCTTCAGTTCGCCCTGATGGGAAGTGAGGCCGAGGATGGCGTTCAGCGCCGTGCTCTTGCCCGCGCCGTTGGGGCCGATGAGCCCCAGGATGCGGCCCTCTTCGATGCGCAGATCGACGCCGTCCAGCGCGACGGTCGCGCCATAGGCCTTGCGAAGGCCGCGGGCTTCTATGCACGCCATGGGCTCAGCCCTCCTCGGGGGTAATGGGCGCGGATGCGCCGGTTTCGGCGGCCGCCAAAAGTTCGCGCGGCGTCAGGCCCAGCCGCCGGATGGTCGCGGCGATCGCGGGCCATTGTTCCTCGAGAAACCTCTGGCGTTCGTCCCGCAGCAGCGAAGCGCGCGCGCCGGCGTTGATGAACATGCCCAGACCCCGCCTCTTCTCGACCAGCCCGTCCTCGACCAGGTGTTGATAGCCCTTCAGAACCGTGAGCGGATTGACCCGATAGTCGGCCGCGACGGTTCGCACCGACGGCAGCGGATCGCCTTCGATGAGCGCGCGGTCAAGAAT
>JALYTR010000113.1 GCA_030854165.1 Pseudomonadota bacterium
GGCCTGCGCAGGACCACGGCGATGTCGCCGGCCGCGTCCTTGCCGTTGTTGCCGGTCTTGTCGCCAATCGTCCAGCTTTTCGGAAGGCCGGCGCGAAGACGATTGTCGCCGGTCCGGCAGCCGATCAGCCATCCGGTCAATCGCGCGCGCGAGGCGTCCGACAGCACTTCGCCGAAGACGAAGCGACGGAAGGTGTCGGCCATGGCGGCGGGGGTGGTGGTGTCGCGAGGATCGCCCGGCGGCGAGCGGTTCAGCATCGGCTCGTTGTGATCCAGGCGCGAAACGCCGTCGCCGATCGAACGCCAGAAGGCGGTCAGGGCCGACGGTCCGCCGATCCGCGCCAGCAGCAGATTGGCGCAGGTGTTGTCGCTGAGCTCGACCGCCGCCTGGCACATCGCCTCCACCGAGAGCGCGCCCTTGGCCAGGTTGGCTCTGGCGACGGGGGCGTATTCGGCCAGGTCCGCCGGGCCATAGGCGATCGGCTCGCCCAGACACTCCCACCCCCGATCCACCCGGGCGAGCACGCAGGCGGCCAGGGAGGCCTTGAACGTGCTGCACATCACGAACCGCTCGTTGGCGCGCCAGGCGATCGCGGCGCCGGTGTCGATATTGCGGGCGTAGAGGCCGACCCGGCCGCCGCTCTGGCGCTCATAGGCGATCAGCGGCGACAGGGCGGCGTGGGCGAGTCCCGGCCAAGGCAGCAGGGCCGGAGCCGCCGCCAGGACAGCGCGTCGGTCGATCCTCATGGTCGGCGGCTGCGCGGCGCTTCGGAGTGCGCCGCCGGCGAGCGCCCTGCCGCGTCCCGACGCGGCCAGAGGGACAGGCCCAAGCCGAGCGCCAGCATGGAGACCAGGACGAGGTTGACGACCGACCCGCTCGACACCCCGGGTGTCCGGTCGATGGGATAGAGCCCAAGGACCAGGCGACGAGCCAGGAATTCGAACATCAGCCAAAGAAAGATCAACGGGACCATGGCCCGATAGCGGATCATCGCCAGGAGGCAGAAGAAGCCGATGCAAAGATGCAGCAGTCCCAGCAGCGCCGTCGAGGTCGCCGCATCGCGCAGCGCAGTTTGCGAATAGATGGAAAGGTCGATCGCATCGGCCCTGTTCGCCTGTTGCGGGGCCAGGATCGACGCGGCGGCGATGCCGATTTTCACGAACAGAACCGGGGCCAGCAGCCAGAAGCCGAGCCATTGGCCGCGGAACCGGTTGTCGATGACGCGGGGAAACAGAAGACCAAGCATCGACGCTCCTCCGACGGCTGAGCCCTTGCGGGCGAACGCCACGATAGGTTCCGTGGACAAAGTGCGACACACAATTCCGCTTCGGCTCAACCGCCAACCGGCAAATCCAGGCGCCAAACCGCCTTCCCAACGGAAAACAGCCTCAGCCCTCCGTCGGCCTTCGGCAGGATGCGGATCTTGTTCACCGCGACGCCCATGTGGGCCGGCCGCCAGGAAAGGCCGCCGTCGCGGGTTTCGTAGCCGGTGGGGTCGCCGCCGACCCAGCCATGGCGCGCATCGACGAAGGCGACGCCGTATTCGATCAGGGCCTTGTCGTCGGTCACCTCAAGCTCGCGCCAGGTCTCGCCACCGTCTGTCGTCTTGGCGACGTAGCGACGCCTATTGGCGGGATCGGGGTCGTAGCTGAGGACGGTCACATAGCCGACGGAGGGGGTGGGAAAGGCGAGCTTCCAGGTGTTCTCCATGGGCCGGCGGCTTTGGTAGACCGCGCGCCAGGTGTGTCCGCCATCGGAGGTCTTCAGCACCTGGGCGTGCGCGCGGCGTTCGTCCGACGCCGTGGCGCCGGCGATGAAGCCGGTCGTGGGGCTGACGAACTTGATGTCTAGGATCATGCCGGTCAAACGGCTCATATCGCGACTGATCCAGGTTCGGCCGCCATCGAGAGATTCCATTGTCGCCGCCGGTCCGCCGACCCTGCCCGCCGCCCGGATGGCGATCGTCTTGCCGCCCACGCGCAGGATGTCGATGGCGCACACCCCGGCTACCCTGGCGCCGCCGGCCGCCCGCACGGGCGACCAGGTGAAGCCACCGTCATGGGTGACGTAGAGTGGCGTGCGATCCGTCACGCCGGGGAAATAGCCAGGCCCCACATTGCCCATGAAGCCGGTCCTGGCGTCGATGAACTCCAGGGTCCGCACATATGTGCCCGGCTTTCGGAAGGTCTCACGCCAGGTTCGCCCGCCATCCAGGGTCTTGTAGATGCGGCCCAGGCCATTGCCGTACCAGCCGACGTCCGGCGAAACGAAGGCGATGGCGTCCTGCTTGTTGTTGAGGGTGTAGGGGACCGTGTCGAGCTTGACCCAGGCCGGATGCGGCCCTGACGCGCGGCCGTCGAAGGCCAGCAGGGCGAGGATGGCGGCGGCCAGAGCCCAGGGTTTCAGGGCGCCGCGGCTCAACCCAGCTTTCCGCGCAGGTCCCTCAGGCATGTCCGCAGGCTCTCCTCCATGGTCGGATGATAGAAGGGCAGATCGAGCACGGCGCCCACCGTCATCTTCAGTTGAATGACCCAGGCCAGGAGTTGGGCAAGATGTTCAACGTCCGGCCCGAACAGTTCGCCGCCGACGATGACGCTATCGGCGCGCCGGGCCCAGGCTCGCAGCACGCCGGCGTCTCGGCCATCCACGCGCGCCCGGCCATCGCTGTCCGAACAGCCGATCGCCCGTTCAGAATTTTTGTCCGGATCGAAGGGCTCGCCGACGAAGGCGATATCCGGATCGGTGAACACCACGGCGAGGTCCACGCCCCGCGGGCGGCGCTCGATTTTCGGATAGCCCGCCGCGTTGGTTCCCGCCAAGGCGCCTTGCCGCGCCGCTTCGTGCAGGACGGGCCGGGCGTTGTCGGCGTCTCCGGCGATGAAGATGGCGCTCTTGCCGCAGCGCATCGTCTCGGGATCGAAGTGCGGGACGCCGTGTGAATCCAGGTCCAGCCCGGCCATGTTCAGATCGAGGTTGTCCAGGGCCGGCGGCCGGCCGGCGGCGTCGAGGACATATTGATAGACGCGGCGCCCCTTTTGGCCCGTCTCGTCCGTCCAGCTTACCGCGACGTCGCCGGCGCGGTTCCGCGTGGCTTGGATGGAAACGCCAAGGTGGAAGTCCACCTTCCGGCCAAGGGTTTCGCGCACCTTGGCCCGCACCTTGGGATCGCGCACGCCCCCCACCGAGTCCTTCGGATCGAAGACGCTCGTGGCGACGCCCAGTCTGGCGAACGCAATGGCCAATTCCAGGCCCAGCGGACCCGCGCCGATCACGGCGAGCGAGCTTGGCAGGTCCGCCAGATCGAAAACCGTCTCATGGGTCAGGACCCGTTCGCCGCAGGCTTGCGCGAGTTCGGGGGGCACGGTGGGGCGCGCGCCCGACGCGATGACGATGGCCCGCGCCTCGACCCGGCTATGATCGTCGATGGTGAGAGTCGTGGGTCCGGCGAACCGGGCATGGCCGGCAATCTTTTCACGCGCTGGAATGGCGGCGACATCCTCGAGAACCGCAGCGACGAAATGGTCGCGCTCCCTTTGTACGCGCGCCATCACCGCCCGCCCGTCGACGCGCGGTTCGCCATGCACGCCGAAGGCCGCGGCGTCGCGCATGTCGCGGGCTGACCTGGCCGCCGCCAATAGCAGCTTGGAAGGCATGCAGCCCACCCTGGCGCAGGTGGTTCCGCCGGGGCCGGCCTCGATAAGGGTGGTCTTCGCCCCGGCTCCCACGGCGGCGCGGTGCGCGGCCAGCCCGGCCGATCCGGCGCCGATGATGGTGACGTCACAGGCTATCGTCTTCATGCCGGCCGTCTTTCCGCGAAGCCTTCCTAAGCCCAACCCACGAAACGCCAATCGGTTCGCCGCTATGGCGCGGTCTCGGGCGTCAGGTGGCCGACGCGCGGATCGTCGGCCCCCGGCGAACGCTCCAGCCGAGCAGGGCGTCGCCCAGCAGCCAGATGGAGGCGCCGAGCAGGCCGATATCCTTGAGCAGGAACTGGCCGGGGACCGATGAAATGGCGGGAAAACCGCCGGCCAGCGGCTGACCGACGCCCGGGGTCGTGAAGAAGAAGCTGAAGGTTATCAGGAAACTCACCACCGCCATCGCCCCGCCCACCACCGAGGCGAGCGGCGCGACGGGGCGCAGGGCGAGCAGGACGGCCGTGGCGATTTCAATGAGGCCGATCATCACGCTGGCGCCCTGAATGCCAAGCGCCACATGCCACCATCCGACCAGCGGGCTGTTGGCGATGAACGGCGCGATGCCGGTCGCCTCGTAGGCGGTGAACTTCATGCACCCGAACCACAGGAAGATCAGCGCCAGGCCGTAGCGCAGGACGAAACCGCCGATACGCAGGATCTGGGCGCCGAGCGCGCCACGCGCTTCGCCAAGTTGCGCCTTCACCAGCGACGCGCCCAGCACGAAGATCGAAATGCCCAGCAGCCCCACGTCCTTGAGCAGGAACTGGCCGGGCTTGGCCGAGATGGCCGGAAAACCGCCGGCCAGCGGTTCGGCGCCCCCGGGCGTGGAGAAGAGGAAGGAGAGGGTGATCAGGAAGGTGATCACTCCCATGGCGCCGCCGATCACCGACAGCCAGGGCTTGGAGAATCCCGCCAGCAGGAGCACCCCCGTGGCGATTTCATAGACCCCCAGCATGTCGCTGGTTCCCTGAATGCTGAAGGCGGCGTGCCACCAGCCGACCAGAGGGCTGTTGGAGACGAATCCCGCGACCCCCGCCGCCTCGACGCTGGTGAATTTCATCGCGCCGAACCAAAGGAAGATCAGCGCCAGGCCGCAGCGCATGACGATCTCGCCCAGGCTTTCGATGCGCGCTCCGGCCCCCAGGGCCGAACTGGCCGGGTAGGCGGCATAGGGATTGGCAAAGGTGGCGTCGGTCATGGGACTTTCCTCGTCTCGAGCCTCATCGGGCCCGCGGCGGCGTTATGTGGAGGGTTGGACGGGCGTCGCCGGCATCAGGACCGTGTCGATCACCTGGATGACGCCGTTGTCCGCCGCGATGTCGGGCTGGGTGATTTTGGCGTCATTGACCATCAGGGCGCCGTTCTTCATCTGAAGAACCACCAGCGCCCCGATGGTGGTTGTCACGGCCGACGCGGGCGCCGTGAGTTGCCTGGTGGTCAGGCGGCCGAACAGAGTATGGTAGCCGAGGATCTTCTTGAGCATCGCCTTGTTCTGGGGCTTCATCAGCATGTCGAGCATGCCTGGCGGCAGGGCGTTGAACGCCGCGTCGGTGGGCGCGAACACGGTGTAGGGTCCAGGCTGGGCCAGTGTCCTGTCCATGCCGGCCGCGGTGGCCGCCTTGAGCAGAATGGTGAACTGACCCGACGCCTTCGCGGTCTCGACGATGTTCTTGGCGAACGCCATGCCGCTGAAAGCGAGCATCGCGGCCAACGCCAGGGGCGGCCAGAGTTTCATGATCGAATCTTCCCTATCTTCCATCGACCTGCCGGGCCCCCGGATCGGGGCGACCGGCTCAGACCCACCAAGGGCCGAAGAAGGAATGCGGATCGCGCGGGTAGGTTCGTCAATGACCGGCCATCGCCCCACTTCGCGAGACTGAGGCTGTTAAGGTGAGACTCTTGCGCCTGTTTTTGAGCCCGCTAGCGCTTTCTCACGAACACCGTGCCGGCCGAATAGCCGGCCCCGAAGGAACAGATCAGCCCGGTTTCGCCGGTCTTGAAGTCGTCGGATGTTCGATGAAAGGCGATGATCGAACCGGCCGAACTGGTGTTGGCGAATTCGTCGAGGATGATGACGTTCTCGTCGGGCGTCGGTTCGCGGCCGAGGACCCGGCGGCCGATCAGTTCGTTCATGTTGAGGTTCGCCTGATGCAGCCACAGGCGCTTGAGCGATGTCGGATCGATGCCCAGATCGGCCGCATGATCGACGATCATCTGGGAGACCAGGGGGACCACCTCGCGAAACACCTTTCGGCCTTCCTGGACAAAGAGCTTGTCCGCCGCGCCGATCCCTTCCGGCGCGCAGCGGTTCAGAAAACCGAAATTGTTGCGGATGTTGTTGGAAAATTGCGTCTTCAGGCGCGTGCCCAGGATGTCCCAGCCGTCGGAGGACTGCCCAGGCGTCTCGGGGGCCGCCTCCACAATCACCGCCGTGGCGACGTCGCCGAAGATGAAGTGGCTGTCGCGTTCCCTGAAGTTCAAATGGGCGGAGGTGATCTCCGGATTGACCACCAGCACGGCGCGCGCCTCGCCCGCCGCGATGTAGTCGGCCGCCGTCTTGATCGCGAAAGTGGCCGAGGAGCAGGCGACGTTCATGTCGAAGGCGAAACCATCGACTCCCAGAGCCTGCTGCACCTCGATGGCCATGGCCGGATAGGGGCGCTGCATGTTGGAGGCGGCGCAGATCACCGCGTCGATTCCGCTGGCGGGCTTGTTCCAGCGGGCCAGGGCGTCACCCGCCGCCGCCACGGCGATCTCGGCCAGGATCGAAATCTCGCCGTTGCCGCGCTCGGGGATGGTTGGGCGCATCACGGCCGGGTCGATGACGCCGGCCTTGTCGATGACATAGCGCGACTTGATCCCGGACGCCTTCTCGATGAACGCCTCCGACGACGGGATTAAAGCCTCGCATTCACCCGCCGCGATGGCGCCGGCCCGTTCGGCGTTGAAGGCGCTCACATAGGCGTTGAAAGCCGCCACCAGTTCGGCGTTCGAGACGCTCAGCGGCGGCGTGTAGAGGCCCGTGGCGGCGATGACGGCTTGGCGCAAGGCGATCTCCGATGATGGGTCGTGGACCGACTGTTAGCACGGCGGTGGCGGCGAGCGCCCGTCGATCATTCCCGCAGCAGCGGCAGCGACAGGCCCGGCGCCGGGCCGGCGGTGAGCAGCTCGCGACGGAAACGGAACAGTTCGGCGGGGCGCCCGCCGGTGTCGGCGTCCATCCGCCCCAGACCCTCGACCAGCGCCGTGCGCTCCACCACCCGGCGGAAGTTCTGTTTGTGCAGCGGGACGCCGGCGATCGCCTCCACGGCCC
>JALYTR010000002.1 GCA_030854165.1 Pseudomonadota bacterium
GGCGGAACTCAACATCGGGCATTTCCTGATCGGCGAAGCGATTTTCACCGGCCTGGACGCGTCAATCCGGCGGATGCGGGCGCTGATCGATGCGGCCCGGGACGGCGACGACTCCGCGGAGGCGACCGCTTGATCGTCGGCATTGGGGCGGACCTGGCTGACATCCGCCGGATCGCCGCGACGCTGGAGCGATTCGGCGAACGTTTTTCAAGCCGGATTTTCACTGACATCGAGCGCGCCCGATCCGACCGCAAGCCAGGCAGGGCCGACAGCTACGCCAAGCGCTTCGCCGCCAAGGAAGCCTGCGCCAAGGCGCTGGGAACCGGCATGCGGCTCGGGGTATTCTGGAAGGACATGGGCGTCGTCAACGCCCGCTCCGGGGCGCCGACGATGGCGCTCGCCGGCGGCGCGGCCCGCCGCTTGTCTGAACTCATGCCCCCTGACCACCACGCCGTCATCCATCTCACCCTCACCGACGATCACCCTTACGCCCAAGCCTTCGTGATCATTGAGGCGGTGGTCGGCAAGGCGCCTTCACCGGCGCGCCGCTTGCTCCGGGAGCCGCCAGCGGCTAGCACCCCAGGTTCGCGCACTCCTTAAGATATCCAAGAGCCACAGCCCCATGCGAAAAGACGCCGCCGCCACGTCCAAGGCGGCCAAAAAGCCGGGCGCGGCCCAGGAGACAGGCGAAATCTTCAAGACGGTATTCTATGCCCTTCTGATCGCCTTGATCATTCGCACAGTGCTGTTCCAGCCCTACACAATCCCTTCGGCGTCGGAGGAACCCAATCTCTATCAGGGCGACTATATCATCGTCTCCAAGTGGTCCTACGGCTACAGCCGCCACTCGATTCTGTTTAGCCCGCCGATTTTCAAAGGACGGATATTCTTCCGCCCGCCAACCCGGGGAGATATCATCGTCTTCAAGCTGCCCCGGGACGGTCACACCGACTACATCAAGCGCCTGATCGGCATGCCCGGCGACCACATCCAGATGCGGGCCGGGCAACTCTACATCAACGGCAGGGCGCTGCCTGAAATGCCGGTGAAGACGGTAATCGCACACGACCACGGCTATCCAGAAAAGGTGACCTGGGTTCAGGAGACCAATCCCGAGGGGCGGCAATACGTCACCCAGATTCACGGTATGAACGAGCCGGCCGACAACACGGGAATTTATGTCGTTCCGCCGCGCTGCTATTTCATGATGGGGGACAACCGCGACAACTCCGAGGACAGCCGGTTCGATCCGGGTCTACCGCCGGAGGATCCGAAACTGGGCGGCTGTGGCTGGGACAGCCAACTCGACTCCGCCGTGGGCGCCGAGACCGGCGTCGGTTTCGTGCCTGAAGACAATCTGGTCGGCAAGGCGCAGATCGTCATGCTGTCGTGGCATGAGAACGCCTCGATCCTCAAACCCTGGACATGGTTCGACCTGCGTACCGACCGCTTTCTGCGCCTGCTGAAATGAGGCGGGCGCGCCATGAATAGGCGCGCCGAGGCCGCGGCGGCGCTCGAAGCGCGCCTCGGTCACCTCTTCGCAGACCGCTCCCTGCTGGAACGCGCCCTGACCCACGCCAGCGTCGGCGACGGGGCGGGCAGGGAGCCGCACAACGAAACCCTGGAGTTCCTGGGCGACCGGGTGCTGGGATTGCTGGCCGCCGAGAGCCTGGTCGCCTTCAACCCAGATTGGCGCGAAGGCGAATTGACCCGTCGGCAGGTGGCCCTGGTCAGCGGCGCGACCTGCGCCGACGTCGCCCGGGGCCTGGACCTGGGGCCAGCGTTGCGCCTGGCCGGGTCGATGAGCCAACAGGGCGGACGGGGCAACGACCGCATTCTGGGCGACGCCCTGGAGGCGTTGATGGCGGCAGTCTATCTGGATGGCGGCCTGGACGCCGCCCGGGCCGTCTTCCTATCGGCGTGGCGGGAGGCCCTAATCGCCGCGAGCGGTGAGCAGGACGTCGAAGCCAAGACCGCCCTGCAGGAGTGGGCCATGGCCAAGGGGCTTGCCGTGCCGACCTATTGCGTTGTGTCCCGCGTCGGCGCCGCCCACGCGCCGATGTTCACCGTTTCGGTGAAAGTGGAAGGCTATGCGCCCGAGAGCGCCAGCGGGCCGGCTCTGCGGGTGGCGGAAAAGGCGGCGGCGCGCAAACTGCTGGCGCGCGAGCGGGGGGCCGGGTGACCCGGGCCGGCTTCGTGGCGGTGATCGGCGCGCCCAACGCCGGCAAATCGACCCTAGTCAACCGCTTGGTCGGAACCAAGGTCTCGATCGTCACCCAGAAGGTCCAGACCACCCGCTTTCCGGTGCGCGGCGTCGCCATGGAGGGCGATTGCCAGATGGTGCTGGTGGACACGCCCGGCATCTTCCAACCTCGCCGCCGACTCGATCGGGCCATGGTCCAGGCCGCCTGGGGCGGGGCGAGGGAAGCCGACGCGGTGGTTCATCTGGTCGATGCCCAGGCCCAGATCGCCGTGGCCGACGGCAAGGGGCGCGCCGCCGACCGCAAGGCCGCCCAGGACGTCACCACGATCGGCGAAGGGCTGAAGGCCTCTTCGCGCAAAGCCATCCTGGCTCTCAACAAGATCGATCTGTTGCGGCGCGATTCGCTGCTGGCTCTGACCCGGACCTTGTTCGACGCCGAAATCCATGGCGAAGTGTTCATGATCTCGGCGACGAGCGGCGCGGGCGCCAACGATCTCAAGCAACACTTGGCCGGTCGGATGCCCGAAGGACCATGGTTCTATCCCGCCGACCAGAGCGCCGACCTTCCCGCCCGCCTGCTCGCCGCCGAGGTCACCCGCGAAAAGGTCTATCTGCGCGTCCACGAGGAGCTCCCTTACGCCGCCGCCGTGGAGACCACCGCATTCGAGGAACGCGCGGACGGTTCGGCGCGGATCGAACAGACCATCTATGTCGAGCGCGACGGTCAGCGCGGCATTCTGCTGGGCAACGGTGGCGCAACCCTCAAATGGATCGGCAAGGCCTCTCGGGAGGAGTTGGGCGAACTTCTCGATCGGCCGGTGCATCTTTTTCTGCATGTGAAGGTCAAGGCGACCTGGGCCGAGGATCGCGGTTTCTTCGCCGACATGGGGCTGGATTTCGATGTGTGAACCGCTTTCCCCGGCGCCTCCATAGACATGGAATTCGAGGACGACGCCTTCATTCTCTCGGCGCGGCCCTACGGCGAAACCGGGGCGATCGTCGAGGCTCTCACGGCCGTTCACGGCAAGTGGGCCGCTCATGTCGCCGGCGGCGCGTCGCGGCGGGTGAGGCCGGCCCTGCAAGCCGGCTCGCGGGTGGTCTACCGCTATCGCGCGCGCGTTTCCGATCAACTGGGAGCGGCCAGCGTGGAGGCGGTAGGGGAGGGCGCCTCCGCCCTCTTCGACGAGCCCCTGGCGCTGGCGGCGCTGTCCGCCGCCGCTTCGGTGGCGGGCGGCGCGTTGCCCGAACGGGAGCCGCATGCCGGGGTGTTCCTGGCCTTCGAGTCGCTGAGCGCGGCCCTGATGGACGCCGACATCTGGCCGGCTGTCTTCGTTCGCTTCGAGGCGGGCCTCCTGCGGGAACTGGGGTTCGGCCTCGATCTGACCCGCTGCGCCGTCACCGGCGCCCTCGACAATCTGATCTATGTCAGCCCGCGCACCGGCCGGGCGGTCAGCGCGGCTGCCGGCGAGGCCTACAAGGATCGTCTGCTTGCCCTGCCGGCGTTTCTGCTGTCGGCCCAGGGTCGTCTGGCGCCCGGCGACATCGCCGCCGGCCTGGCCCTAACCGGCCATTTTCTGGAAACCTGCGTGTTTTCCGCCCTGGGCCGTCCCCTGCCGGCGGCGCGAATCTGGCTGCTCGATCGGCTGGCGGACGCCGGGCGGCTGTGACCTGGAGCAGACCGCGCCAAAAAATTCACGGCTGTGTGTATGGTCTTTTGCCGGCCCCGGTGACATGAGGGCGGCAACGGCTTTCCACGGGGGTCTTCGATGTTCGTTCACGCTCCAACCGCGCGCTCGCGCTCGGCCGCCAAAGCCATCACCTGGCGAATATTCGGGAGCCTGGATACCGCCCTTCTCAGTTTTCTCGTTCCGATGCTCTTTCACGTCAGCATGAAATCCAGCGCCAAGATCGCGCTGTCGATCTTCGCCTTCGAATCCCTGACCAAGATCATCCTCTTTTACCTCCACGAACGCGCCTGGGCGCGGGTGCCATGGGGTCGGGCCGACAAGGAGATCGAAGCCGAAGAGTCGCTCCATCCCCACTGATCGGGCGCAAGTTACGGCGCCCCCGCCTCTGGACACGGCGCCATGACTCGAACTTTACATAAGGGATGAACGAGCATGTTCCGCCGCCGCCGGACGATGGCGGTCGCATCCTGGACGAGCCGCTGAGCGAGGCGCTGTCGCGGCGCTATCTCGCCTATGCCCTCTCGACCATCACCCAGCGCGCCCTGCCCGACGTGCGCGACGGTCTCAAGCCCGTCCATCGGCGCCTGCTCTACGCCATGCGCCTGTTGCGGCTCGATCCCGAGACCTCGGCCAAGAAGTCGGCCCGGGTGGTGGGCGATGTGATCGGCAAGTATCACCCGCACGGAGACGTAGCGGTCTATGACGCCCTGGTTCGCCTGGCGCAGGACTTCGCCCAGCGCTATCGCCTGATCGACGGCCAGGGCAATTTCGGCAACATCGACGGCGACAACGCCGCGGCCATGCGCTACACCGAATGCCGGCTGACCCAGGCAGCCCAGCTTCTTCTCGACGGCATCGACGAGGACGCCGTCGATTTTCGCCCGACCTACGATGGCGAGGAAGAAGAACCGGTCGTCTTGCCGGCCGGCTTTCCCAATCTGCTGGCCAATGGATCGTCCGGCATAGCCGTGGGGATGGCGACATCCATCGCGCCGCACAACGCCGCCGAACTGATCGACGCGTGTCTGCTGATCCTCGATCAACCGATGGTGACAGTCAGCGAACTCATGGAACTCGTTCCCGGTCCCGATTTTCCCACCGGCGGGGTCATCGTCGAACCCGCCGCCGCGCTCCTGGAAGCCTACGAGACGGGGCGCGGAGGGGTGCGCTGCCGCGCCCGTTGGATGCGCGAGGACGCCGGCCACGGGACGTGGCGGATTGTCGTCACGGAAATCCCCTATCAGGTGAAGAAGGCCGATCTGGTCGAACAGCTCGCCAGCCTGATCGAGACCAAGAAGGCCCCTCTGCTGGGCGACGTTCGTGACGAATCGGCCGAGGACATCCGCTTGGTGCTGGAGCCCCGAGCCCGGACGGTCGAGGCGGCCATGCTGATGGAGAGCCTGTTCAAACTCTCCGATCTGGAGACCCGCTTTCCGGTCAACATGAACGTCCTGGACGCCGGGGGCGCCCCCGTCGTCATGGGTCTGAAGGCGATGCTGCGCGCCTTTCTCGATCATCGCCGCGAGGTGCTGGCGCGCCGCGCGGGCTTTCGCCTTTCCAAGATCGAGCAGCGCCTGCACATCCTCGACGGGCTGCTCATCGTCTTTCTAAATCTCGACGAGGTGATCCGCATTGTCCGTTTCGAGGACGAACCCAAGGGCCGCCTGATTCAGACGTTCGATCTCACCGACATCCAGGCCGACGCCATCCTCAACACCCGCCTGCGCCAACTGGCCAAGCTGGAGGAGATGGAGTTGCGGCGCGAGCACGCGGGGCTCACCGAGGAACGCGACGGTCTCCAGACACTCCTGGCGTCCGACAGGGCGCAGTGGAAACTGGTCGCCGTGGGCTTGCGTGGCGTGCGCAAGGTCTTGGGTCCAGACACCGTGGTCGGCAAGCGCCGCTCCAGCTTCGCGGAAGCGCCGATCTTCGACGCCGCCGCCGCGCTGGAATCCTTCGTCACCCGCGAGGCGATCACCGTGATTCTTTCCGAGCGCGGCTGGATCCGCGGGGCGCGGGGCAGGGTGGAGGACACTTCCGCCCTTGCCTTCAAGGAGGGCGACAGGCTCGCCTTCGCTGTCTCCGCCGAGACCACTGACAAGCTGCTGATCTTCGCCTCGGACGGCCGCTTCTTCACCCTGGCCTGCGACAAGCTTCCCTCCGCCCGCGGCCACGGCGAGCCGCTGCGCCTGATGGTCGATCTGGAGGACAAGGTGGAAATCCTCGCCGTCTTCACCCATCAAAGCGGTCGGCGGCGGGTGCTGGCCTCCAAGGCTGGCTACGGATTCATCATGCCGGAAGACGAAGCGATCGCCATGCGAAAGGCCGGCAAGCAGGTGCTTAACGCGGGCGACGCCGGCGCGGCGCTCTGCCTGGAGGCGACCGGCGACCACTTGGCGGTGATCGGCGACAACGGCAAGATCCTGGTCTTCCCCCTCGCCGATCTGCCGGAAATGCCGCGCGGCAAGGGCGTCAAGCTGCAAAGCCACCGCCAGGGCGCTCTGCGTGACGCCCTGGTGTTCCTCGCCGCCGACGGCGCGGCCTGGACCGACGGCGCCGGTCGCGTCCGCGCCTGGCCGGACTGGCGCGATTGGCTCGGCAAACGGGCCGGGGCGGGAAAAGCGGCGCCCAAGGGATTTCCCGCCAGCAAGCGGTTTCGGCCGAAGTAGGCGTTCACGGCGCGCCGTCGGTGGGCCTTGCCGTCACTCGGCGGGCAGGGTGGCGTCCCTCGGCGCCAAGGAACGAGTCAGTTTCCGCGCCTTCTGCTGGCGAAGCGCCCACACCCACGCCGCGGCCAGCAGAAAGATGAAAGCAGCACCGCCAGCCCGAACCGAAAGTCGCCGGTTCGCTCGCTCGCCACACCCCAGAGCCAGGTGGAGATGAAGGAGCCGAACTGGCCGATGGCGTTGATGGCGGCGAAACCGGCCGCGGCCGCCGCCGTATGGATCGCCTCTCCCGGCGCCAGCCAGAACACGGCGGCGACCGCGCCGTAGCCCGCCGTGGCCAGGACATAGGCCCCGACGAACAGAGGCGGGGAGCGCGTGAGGTTCATCACCGCATAGGCGCTCGCCATGAGCACGAGGGGCGCGATGAGGTGGATGAATCGCTCATTTTGCCTGTCCGAACTCCAGGCGTTGAGCAGCATCGCCGCCGCGCCGGCGAGGAAGGCCCCAGAGGTCAGATATCCGACCCTCGTCACGTCCAGGTTGGTGATGCTTTTCAGTATGCTCGGGGCGGAAAAATTGAAGGCGTAGAAGGCTCCGAGCAGCAAAAAATTCACCGCCCCGAACTGAAGGACGATGGGATCCAGCAGGGCGCGCCGCAGCCCGCGAACCTCCCCGACTGGGTGTTTGGCCCCATCTTCGGCCAGCTCCGTCGCGATCCACGCCTTCTCTTGTTCGGAAAGCCAGGCGGCGTCCCTCGCCCGGTCGGGAAGGGCGAACAGAATCACCCCGCTCAGCGCCACCGCCGGCAGTCCCTCGGCCAGGAACAGCCATTGCCAGCCGGCCAGGCCGAGTCGCCCTTGGAGGCCCAACAGGGTTCCGGCGATAGCGCCCATGAAGACGGCGCTCAGGGGCCAGGCGACATAGAAGCGGCTGATCGCCCGGCCGCGCTGTGCGGCCGGAAACCACTGGGAAAGATAGAAGATAACGCCGGGAAAGAAGCCGGCTTCGGCAAGGCCGAGCAGAAAACGCATGACATAGAACTGGAGAGGCGTGCGCACGAAAAGCATGCCGGCGGCGAGCAGCCCCCAGGTGAACATGATCCGCGCCAACCATCGTCGGGCGCCGAAGCGGACGAGGAGGAGATTCGAGGGCACCTCGAAGAGAGCGTAGCTCATAAAGAAAAGCCCCGCCCCCAGGCCGTAGACCGCGGCGCTGAAACGCAGGTCGTGGTTCATCTGCAGAGACGCGAAACTGATGTTTAGTCGGTCAATATAGGAGATTCCGTAGCCCAGCCCGATCAAGGGCAGCAGTCGCCAGGAGGCCTTGGCAAGCGCTGACCGGCCCGCTTCCGCGATGTCCGTCCGGTCGAACGCCATTGCCCCTCCCGAGGCGCGCCGCGCCCGCCTCACCGGCTTGATCGCCGATCCGGCGACGGTATGCAAAAGCCAAGCCCCACGCAAACCTCCGATCGCCAGGGGAGTGGCGGACTTGGCAGCCCACGGCGTCGCGCCCCCTATTTGGTTATTGCGCCTAAGATATATTATCGGAAATTATAAAGATGCGGCGTCGCTCATCGGGCCGGCAGCGTCAACGCACCCGACAGGATGCGCCGCAGGGTGTCGAGATAGAGACCGGGCTCCGCGGCCATGACCTTGGCCTCGATGACTTCCGCGGTGTCTCCCGGCCGGACGATAACCCGCGCCTGGGCGACGATGGCGCCGTGATCGTATTGCCCGTCCACCAGATGCACCGTGGCGCCGGTCACGCTCTCTTTGGCGGCCAGAACCGCCTCATGCACGCGCCGGCCATACATCCCTTCCCCGCCGAATTTCGGCAGCAGGGCCGGATGGATGTTGAGAATGCGGTTCTTGTAGGCAGCCAGTACCCTAGGGCCCAACTTGCGCAGATAGCCGGACAGAACGACCAACTCGACGCCCGCGTCGGCCAGGGCCTGGATCAGATCGGCGTCGGCCGCCTGGGGATCCCCGAGAGTGGGAATCCAACGGGCCGCGATGCCATGATCGCGGGCGAAGGTAAGCGCCGCCGCGTTCTTGTTGTTGCTCACCACCAGTCCCGCTTGCGCAGCCAACGCGCCGGCCTCGATCGCCGCCACAATGGCGCGCAGGCTCGTGCCATTGCCGGAAGCCAGAAAACCTATGGTAATCAACCGACCGCCTCGTCAAGTTCGACTCCAATGCGAAGCCCGTCATAAGCTGGCTCGACGCCCGGTGCCAGCCGTCCGGCAAGCTCGGCATAGTCGAGGTCGATGTGTAAATTGGTGAGAATGGCTCGCCTGGGTTTCACCCGCTCTATCCAGCCGAGCGTTTTTTCGACGTGGGCGTGGGTGGGATGGGGCGTGTAGCGAAGGGCATCGACGATCCACACGTCGAGATCGCGCAGGGCCTCGAAGGACCTTTCCGGCAGGTCGATCACGTCGCTGGAATAGGCAATGGAACCAAAGCGGTAGCCGAGAGAGGTGACGTCACCATGAGCCTGTTCGAAGGTGGTCACGGGGACAGGTCCAGAAGGCCCCCGCACCTGCCACGCTGCGCCATGAGGTGGCGTGAGGCGTATGTCGGCGATGGCCGGATAGGCGCCCGCGCCCTCAAAGACATAGCCGAAGCGGCGCATCATCGAGGCCCGCGTCGCCGCGTCCATCCAGCATGGGACGCACTGTCGCTGATTGAGGGCGAAGGCGCGGATATCGTCGATGCCATGGCACTGGTCGGCATGATCGTGGGTGAGCAGCAGGCCGTCCAGTCGCCTCACGCCGGCCGCCGCGCACTGCAGACGAAATTCCGGCGCCGCGTCCACTACGAGGGTCGTTTGCGCGCCGCCGTCGGTCCCAGAAGTCCGACGCACCAGAAGCGAGCACCGGGATCGCCAGTTGCGCCGGTCGCCGCGATCGCAGGCGCCCCAATTGCCATCGGCGCGCGGGACGCCGCCCGACGATCCGCTGCCGAGCACGATGACTTCCAAAGCGGCGCTCATGGCGGCGGGATCTTGTCGAACAGCGTGAAGAAGGCGTCGCTCGTTCGCGCTTCAGCCTCCATGGGCGACCATCCCCGGATCTCGGCGAGTTTGGCAAGGATATGCGGCAGATAGGCCGGTTCATTGCGACGCCCGCGCATGGGAACCGGCGCGAGATACGGGCAGTCTGTCTCGACGATGATGCGATCTTCCGGCATGGCGACGATCACGGCGCGCACGTCTTGGGCGGCCTTGAAGGTAGCGATGCCGGAGACCGAGAACCAGGCCCCCAGTCTCGCCACGCGCCCGGCCAGCCGCGCGCCGGAGGTGTAGCAGTGCATGAGCAGGCGAAACGGCGCCCGGGCATGCTCCTCTTCCAAAATGTCGCCCATCGCGTCATCGGCCTCGCGCGTGTGGACCACCAACGGCAGGCCGGTGCGCCGCGCCGCCTCGATGTGGACCCGAAACACGGCGATCTGGGTCTCGCGCGCGCTGAGATCGTAGTGAAAATCCAGCCCCGTCTCGCCGATACCCACCACCTTCGCCCGGGCCGCGAGATCGCATAATGTATCGGCGGCAAGCGATGGATTCTCTTTCGCTTCATGCGGGTGAGTTCCCACGGTGGCCCAAATGTCGATGTGGTCGGTGGCGAGCGCTTCGACGGCCGGAAAGCCGCTCACCTTGTCGCAGATGTTGACCATCAGGCCGATACCCGCCGCCTTGGCGCGCCCGATCACGGCCTCGCGGTTGGCGTCGAACTGCGGGGCGTGCAGGTTCACATGGCTGTCGATGAGCATTAGTGGGCTCTTAGGCAATCGCGCGCAGGCGCGAAAGGGCGCTGAAGAAGGCGTCGCCGCGATCGAGATTCACCGCCTCCGCGGCGCGGGGTAAACTAATCAGCATCTCCCAGGCCTCGGCCCAGGACTCGAGCGAGGCCCCCTCCCCGGCCAAGGCGCCGGCGCTGGCCATGCCGTGAACCCGCCGCGCCAGCTGGTCCATCAGCAGTTCGAACCGCGCCGCCCCCGCCGCGCCGCGAAACCCCTCGGCCAGGGCGACCATGGCGACCTCGTCGCTCTTCGGCAGCGCCTCCAGCAGCTCCCGCGCGGTCCGGTCCAGGTCAAGCGCGCCGGCCACCGCCAGTCGCCAGGCTCGCCCAGGCGCGCCGCCGGCCATGGCCAGCAACCGCCGCGCCTCGTCCTCACCGACTTCGGCCTTGTCCGCCACCCAGGCCGCCGCCTCGTCTTCTGGCGGGGGAAAAAACCGCAGGCGACGGCATCGCGAGCGAAGCGTTGGCAAAAGGGTTCCCGGCGCGTGCGAAATCAAAAGCACCACCCCCCGCTCCGGCGGTTCCTCCAGAGATTTCAGCACTGCGTTGGCGGCGTTAGCGTTCAAATCGTCGGCGGTATCGACGATGGCGACTCGGTAAGGGGCGGCGGCGGGCGTCTTGGCGAAGAACTCCGGAAGGGTTCTGGCGTCGTCAACCGGAATGCCCTTGCGGACCTTCCCGTCCTCGGCGTCGCGCTGCAGGATCAGCAGGTCGGGGTGGGCGCGAGCCATGATCTGCCGGCACACCGGATCGTCCGGCTGCGATCCCAACAGGCCCAGCGCCGGATCGGCCGCCGCGCCGAACAGGCGGCGGGCGACGCGATAGGCGAACGTCGCCTTGCCGATCCCTTCGGGGCCCACGAGCAGCCAGGCATGGTGCAGGCGCCCGCGCTCCAAAGCTTCCAGGAAGGCGCGCTCCACGGCCTCGCCGCCCTCATGGGTGAAGACCTCGCGGGGGTGGGGGATGTCCACGTTCATGTCAGGCGCTCCAGCCGTCCCGCCACGGCCGCCCAGACCGCGGCCGCCACCGCGTCCTCGTTCGGCGCCGCGTCGATCACCACGCACCGTTCCGGTTCAGCGCGGGCGATGGCCAGGAAGGCTGCGCGCAGTCGCCGATGAAAATTCAATCCCTTGGCCTCGAAACGCGTCTCGGCGCCCGCGCGCCCCGCCGCCCGCGCCAAGCCCACCTCGGCGGGCAGATCAAAGATCAGCGTCAGGTCGGGCCGAGCGGCGCCAAGGACATGAACCTCCAGGGCCTCGATCAGGCCACCCGGCGCGCCGCCGCCGGCGCCCTGGTAGGCGCGGGTGGAATCGGCGAACCGGTCGCAGACCACCACGGCGCCGCGCTCCAGGGCCGGGGCGATGACATGCTCAATGTGATCGCGCCGCGCGGCGTACATCAGCAGGGTTTCGGCGATCGGCGACCAGCGGTCGGCGTCGCCGCGAACCAGCAGACCTCGGATCGCCTCGCCGCCCGCCGATCCCCCCGGCTCGCGCGTCGTCACCACCTGGCGGCCGAGGGCGGCGATGCGTGGCGCGAGGCGGGCGAGCTGGGTCGATTTGCCGGCCCCCTCCCCGCCTTCGAACGTGATCAAAAAGCCGCGCGCCATGACGGCGCACATTGGCGAGATAGCGGGCGGTGTCTAGGCTGGGGCAGTAGGATTTAGCCGTTCGGCTGGAAGACGGCGGGCGCACCCTGCTAAAAGGCGCCCCCGGACGGGTGGCCGAGTGGTTGAAGGCAGCGGTCTTGAAAACCGCCGTGGGTTCACGCCCACCGTGGGTTCGAATCCCACCCCGTCCGCCAGATCGTATTGATTATTATAACAAATATTTATTGTTCTGAATTACGCCCATCAATACACCCATCTTGAAAGGCGCGGCGTGTTTAGGTTCCTCCGAAAGAAGCCCAAGGCGAACCCGCCGCAGATGGGCGCATTTTTCGAACCGTTCCTGGGGCCGCCAGCTACCGCTATCGCCCTAACAGAGACGGTCGGCAAACATGTTGAACGCATCCGCGCCGGCGAAGTCCCCTTCCCGATACTTGAGGCGAAGGAAGCCACGACGGTCCAAGCGTGGCATCACCTACGCCTTGAGGCCTGCATCGGGGCGTTCGGCTTCGGCGAAGGGTCACTCTTCGAGTTGGCGGACGTGGGCAAATCGCGTGAGGCGTTCTCCGAATTTCTCGACCACAAGGCCCACCTATACTTCCCGCAGCCCTCGGGCGGGATTATGGCCCAAAGTGTCCAAGCCATGTGGCAGGTCTATCTCTATCTTGGTCAGGCCGGAACCAGCGTTGCCGATCCGGCGACCGATCGTTTTCTTTTGGGCGCGGCCGGCAGGTCAATCGTGTCGGACCTTGAGCGCGAGGCGAAAATTTCGCAGGACGGCTTGTTTGTCGAAACGGCGGAGCTCTTGCCGCTTACTTTATTTGGTCTCTTCTTTGATGACTTGAATCGCAAGACCAAGAGCATTGCGCTGTCGCGCCTCCTTGGTACCTCTCAGCTGAAGGAGGCACCGGGCGCGATCGAGGAAATCCGGTCCGCTCGCGGCGACGAATTCGCCGAGCAATTCCGCCAACTCATCGAAGTGGTGGTATCGTCGAGCAATCCAGACGAAGCTGTGAAACGGACCGCTCATCTCTCGATTGCTGATTACATCTAGGGTCGCCCATTTTGGCAGCTGAGGTTCGTCAGCGCGTCAACGCGGGATTTCCGCGCTCGCCCTGGCGGATCATTGCGCGCCGCACCGTAACGCGTTACGGTGCGGCCTCAGGCGACTTCAAGGAAGCATTCAAGTGGCCGCCCCCGCTGAGCGAATGAAGACGATGCGAGAGCGGCGACGCGCGCGGGGCCTGCGTGAACTGCGTCTCGTAATTCCCGACTCTCGTTCGCGGTCCGTCCGACGGCGGGTGGCGCTCCAGGTCTCTGGGCTGACTTCGGGGGTTGAAGACGAAGCCTTGAACTGGATCGAGGCGGTGTCCGAATTCGACGCACCCGAGGCTCGGGGAAGTCATGAGGCGGGGTGATGTGGTCACCGTCGCGGCGCCCGGCGATTATGGAAAGCCCCGTCCGGCGGTGATTGTCCAGACGGACGCCTTCCCCGACACCCACGCTTCGGTGGTGATTTGCCAGATGACCTCCGACCTCTCCGCCGCGCCGGATTTCCGGATCACGGTTGACCCGAGCGTTGCGACCGGCTTGCGGACGCGATCCCAGGTGATGGCGGACAAACCGGTCACGGTCCGCCGCGAGCGCATTCGCGAAACCATAGGGCGTCTGGGCGCCGCGGACATCGGACGGCTCAATGTCGCTCTGGCCTTCGTCATGGGACTGGCGGACTGATGGCGCGCCGCAAGACCTGGGAGAGATGAATGAAAGCCACGCGACGTCACATTTCGCGCTTCCTCTTTGCAACGGTGGCGATCTTGCCGTTCGCGACCTTCGTCCACGCCGCGCCGTCGTCCGACGATGACGACACGGGCCTTCCCAACACCTTCATCAGCCCGTGCGGCAAGCCGTTCCGGGCGGCGGCCGGGGCGCCTTATCCGGTGGTCGATTGGTTCAAGGCGGCCGACAAGGGTGGCGACGGCAAGCTCGACCGCGACGAGTTCGTGGCCGACGCGGCGGCTTTCTTCAAGGTGCTCGATCTCAACGGCGACGGGGTTTTGAATCACTACGAGGTGGCCGTCTATGAGCGGCGCATCGCGCCCGAGATTCTCGGCGCGGGGTTGCCGGTCGGCGCGATGGGGCGGGGCGGGGCTCGCCTGTGGCTGGCCCAGATCGACCAGCCCAGCCCCATCGATCCAGGCGGCGAGCAACCCCAGGCGGCGCCGCGAACTTCGGGCGATCTGGACGAATCGGGCCAGGGCGCGGCGCCCTACAGCCTGCTGGCGGAGCCCGAACCGATCATGGCCGCCGATTTGGATCTCAATGGCTTTATCCGAAAGGCCAATTTCCTGAAGCTGGCGGACATGCATTTCACCACCCTGGACCCTGACGGGGTCGGGTATCTGACCCTGGCCAGACTCCCCAAGACGCCGATCCAGAGGCTGATCGAAAAAACCCGACCCAAGCGGCGGAAATCGTAGAGGCCGCGCGGCTTCAGCACCCGGCGCGCAGGATGTCTCGGCGGGGAGCGGAAACTTCGATCACCAGGTAGGGTGTTCCAACTTCGCCCGGCGCGCCACGGGCGATCTTTCCAATGGGGTCCACGCGCCCGAAACACTGGCGAAGGGCGCGAAGGTCGATCCGGCGGGGAAGATCGACCAGCAGGCCGGGGCGCGAAAGATCGGGCGGCGGGGCCGGGCCAAGGCCCAGATAGCGCTCACGCTCGGCGATCTGCAGAACGGGCGCGCCGATGGCGGCCTCGTCGGCCAGCTCTGCCGCCAGGCCATAGCTTTCGGTCCCGATCCACGCGGCTCCACGCTCGCCGCGCAACGCTTCGAGGCGCCCGGCGAAGGCCGGCCAGCCACGCACGGGCCTAGCCAGATCGATGAGGCCGCCGACGCCGGCGAGAAGGGCGAGATAGACGATGAGGGCGGCGCAGGAACCAAAACCAAAGATCGGCGCGGCGGCCCTCAGCCTCGTCCAGGCCGGCGAGCCGGCGAGTCCATCGGCGCCGACCGCGGCGATAATCGCCAGGGCCGGATAGACCGGCGCCGGCCAGTGGGCTTGAACGCGATCGTGGAGGCTATGGAAGGCGAGGTAGGCGACGAAGGGCGCGGTGGTGGCGACGAAGGGCCAGATCGTCGCGCCCAGCCGATCCGGCTTGCCGCGCGTGGCCAGGGCGCGAACGAGGAAGCCGGCGATCAGCGGGTTTAGCAGCAGCGCCTGTGTGAGTAGAAACTCGCCCAGATAGCGGGGCGCCAGATGGCTCGGGGCGATACGGCCGAACTGTTTCGCGAACGTCAGCCAGTGGTGGGACGCATTCCAGGCAAGATTCAGGCTGAACAGCAGACTGGCCACGGCCAGCGCCAGCCAGGGGCCCGGCCTGCCCAACTCCGCTCGGCCCCTCGGCGTCCAGGCCAGCCACAGGAAAATCCCAGGGGCGAGAAAGAGGGCTGAGTATTTCGACAGTACGGCGAGGCCCGCCATGGCTCCGGCCGCCAGCCACCAGGATGTCGAGGCCGCCCGCTCGGCTCTCAGGGCGCACCACAGGGTCGAGGTCCAGAACAGGGCGGCCGGCGCGTCTGGGACGGCCAGGAAACCGCCGGCCAGCACCAACACCATGGCGTTGTACCAGATTCCCGCGCGCGAGGCAGTTTGACGATCCGCGCCACCCAATCGCGCCAGGTCGAAGACCAGGAAGCTGATCGTCGCGCTGGCCAGAATCGGCATAAGGCGCGCGCCAAGCGGGGTGTCGCTGGCGACATGGCGTCCCAGCCAGATCCACCAGGCGATCATTGGCGGATGGTCGTAGTAGCCGAGCGCCGGAGCCATGGACCACAGGCGGTAGTAGGCTTCGTCCTCGGTAAGATGAACGCTCCCTCCGACGACGATACGGATGGCCAGGACGGCGGCGACCACCGCGATCAGCGAGGCGGGGATCCTCCTCCCCAGCGGCCATTGATCACCAGACGACGAGCGAGGTGCTGACATAGTTCCACGCCGCTCCGAACAACGCCCCGGCCAGTCCCGCCAGCCACCAGATCGGCGCGTGGCGATGCACCAAGTCGGCCACCGCGATGTTGGCGATCAGGCCGACGCCGCACAGGGCGCAAAAGCGCAGATAGCCGCTAATCAAACGAACGCCCGTCAGGCGCCGGTCACGGTAGGTGACGGCGTTGTTGATCAGAAAATTGGAGGTCATGGCGGTGACCGCGGCGATCGTCTGGGCGACGGCGAAGCCAAGCGGCGCGGCGAGCACGAGGCGAAGCACGCCCAGGTGGACGACCACGCCGCTGGCCCCGACCAGGCCGAACATCAGGGCGCGCGGCGGGATCAGATTGCCGCTCAGCCGAGCCAGAAGCAGGCCCAGGTATTCGACCACCGCCCGACGATCCAGCTTGCTCTCGCCACTTTGACGCCGGGCGAAGAGGTAGGGCAGTTCGACGATTTGCAAAGGTTCGCGCTGACAGGCGATGATGTCGAACAGGATCTTGAAGCCCTCGCCGGAAAGGCGCGGCGCCACGGCCTCCACCGCCTCGCGGCGGATCATGAAAAAGCCACTCACCGGATCGTTGACCCGCGCCTTGAGTACGCGTCGCCCCATCCATGCCGCCGTCCGGCTTCCCAGCCGGCGGATGGCCGAGAGGCCACCGGGGGTCTCGGTCGGGTCCATATAGCGGCTGCCGATGACCAGGTCGGCTTCGTCGCGGCGCAAAATGGCAAGCATGACCGGCAGCAGGGTTTCGTCATGCTGCAGATCGGCGTCGATCACCGCGACGAAGGGCGCCGCGCTCAGCAGGACGCCCTCCAGCACCGCGCCGGCCAGCCCCCGCCGGCCGAGGCGATGCAGGCAGGCGATTCGCGTGTCGACGCGGGCGATGGCCTTGACCGCTTCGGCCGTGCCGTCGGGCGAATCGTCGTCGACGAAGATCGCCTGCCAGGGAACGTCCGTCAGCGCCACCTCCAGCCGGTCAATGAGGGGCCGGATGTTGCCAAGTTCGTTGAAGGTGGGGATCACCACGGTCAGGACGAGGGCGGGCGCGGCGATCGCGGAGGGGCTCCTGGCGTCCAACGGGGTTTGCGATCCTCTGCGAGGGGGCGTATCGGCCGGCGATCGATTCAACCCGTCTTTAGGCGGCGTGGCGCGGGAGAGCAAAAGCTCAGGCGATGGCGGACGGCGACGAAATCCTGGTGGACGCGCGCGGCCATCGCTGTCCGACCCCGACCCTGAAGCTGCGGCGCGCCCTCGAACGCGCCCCCGCCGGCGCCACCGTTCTCCTTATCGCCGACGATCCCATGGCGCGCATCGATGTTCCGCACTTCGCCGCCGAGGCGGGCGTGGAGATTCTGAGTCTGGAGGAGGCGGGCGGCGCGATCAGCGTGCGGGTGCGAAAGCCCGGCCACAAAGACGCGCGGCGCGCCGTTGGGGGGAACTTGCCTTCGTCCTGATCGACCGGCCGCCGCAACGAGGGACGGGAGAGCGCGGCGCCGATCAACGAGGCGCAATCTGCGCGGTTCTGCCTGAACCGAAGATGAACAAAAATCAGAGCGCGCCAGCGGTGCGCAATTTTTCGATTTCGCGCGCCGAAAATCCCCAATCCCCCAGCGCCTCGACGTTGTGGCCGCCGATGGCCGGCGGCGGCCCGGCGACCGCGCCGGGGGTGACCGAAAAGCGCGGGGCCGGCGCGGGCTGGGTGACGCCCTCGATCTCGACGAAGGTGGCGCGCGCCACGTTGTGCGGGTGCAGGGGCGCCTCGTCCATGTCCAGCACCGGGGCGAAACAGACGTCGCTGGCGTCCATGATTTCGCACCATTCGGCGCGGGTTTTGCGCGCGATCACCTCCGCCAGCCTTTCGTGCAAAGCCGGCCATTGGCGGCGGTCCATCTGCTGCTTGAAGTTGGGGTCGGAAATCCCGGTCTTTTCAAGCAGAAGCTCGTAGAATTGCGGCTCGAGCGAGCCGATGGAGATCCATCCGCCATCGGCGCACTGGTAAGTGTCGTAGAAGTGAGCCCCGCCGTCCAAAAGGTTCGCGCGGCGTTCGGACCTCCACATGCCAGCCGCCTTGAAGCCGTAGAACATGGCCATCAGCGAGGTCGCCCCGTCGGTCATGGCGCAGTCGATCACCTGGCCTTCGCCGGTGGCCCGGGCGTGGATCACACCGGCCAGCAGGCCAAAGGCGAGATAGAGGGCGCCGCCGCCGAAGTCGCCCACCAGATTGAGGGGCGGGACGGGCTTATCGTGCGTGCCGATAGCGTGCAGGGCGCCGCTGAGGGCGATGTAGTTCATGTCGTGTCCGGCCGCCTTGGCCCAGGGACCGGTCTGTCCCCAGCCGGTCATCCGCCCATAGACCAGCTTCGGGTTGCGCCCCAGCGCGACATCGGGACCCAGGCCCAGCCGCTCCATGACACCGGGCCGAAAGCCTTCGAACACCACGTCGGCGCTTTGCATAAGCCTTAGGCAGGCTTCAATGGCGGGCGGTGATTTCAGGTCCAGAGCCACCGAGCGACGCCCGCGGGCCGTAACGTCGGCGGCGCCGCGACTGGCCGCTCCCTTGCGGTCGATCCGCACCACGTCGGCGCCGAGGTCCGAGAGCAGCATACCGCAGAACGGCCCCGGCCCGATGCCGGCGAACTCCAGCACCTTCGTCCCCAGAAGCGGTCCCTGACTCACGGCTGGCGTCTCCCTCGAGCTTAGTTGCGGCAACCCTAGACCCCCCTGCCCCATCGTCACGCAAGCCGCTAGGGTGACGTATCAAGCAAAGGAACTCACTGACATGCCCCCCTTCGGCGCCGGTCATGGACAGGGCTATGGCCTCTTCATCGCCATCGGCGTGGCGCTGGTCATCCTGCTGCTGCGCAATCGTCGGCCCCGCAAGCTGCGCATCGAGCTTTTGTGGATGCGGCCGCTGATTTTCCTGGCCCTGCTGGTCACCACCGCCGTCGCGGCGCCCCCGCCTCTGACGGGCCTGAGCATCGCCCTGATGGCGCTCGCCCTCGGGCTGGGCGCGGCGCTCGGCTGGCAGCGCGGCCGGTTCATTCGCATCGAGGTCGATCCGGATACCCACGCCGTCACCGCCCGCGCTTCGCCGATCGGCATGGTGTTCATCCTGGCCCTGATGGCGGCCCGCTTCGCCCTGAGGGGGGCTCTGGTCGAGAACTCGGCGACATTTCAGCTCTCGGCCATCGCCGTCACCGACGCCCTGCTGGTGTTCGCCGTGGGCATGATGGTCGTTCAGAACCTCGAGATGTGGCTGCGGGCGCGCCGCCTCCTCGGCGAGGCGCAGGCAGCCAAGGCCGGCCAGGAGGCGTGCAACGTCACGCCGCCGATTGTCCAATAGGCGAACCATGCGCGCCGCCCACTTCGCCAATGCCGCCGCGCCCACCGAGGTGCTCGGCGCGCGCATGGACAGCGACGGTTTCCTGCTCTTTCCCGCCCTTTTGAACGCGAGCGTGGTCGCCGCCATCCGGACACAGCTCGACCCGGTGCTGGAGGTGACTCCCCACGGGCGCAACGATTTCGAGGGCTTCGCCACCCGGCGCGTCTATGCCCTTCTCGCTCACGCTCCGGCCACTTCCGTGCTGGTCGATCATCCCCTCCTTCTGGCCCTCGCCGGATGCCTGCTGGAGCCGAATTTTCTACTATCCGCCCATTTGGCCATTCAGATCTTCGCCGGCGAGACGGCGCAGGCTTGGCACTTCGACGACGGCTTCTATCGCCAGCCGATGCCACGCCCGCCATGCGGAGTAAGCGCCATCTGGTCGCTCGATCCGTTCACCGACGCGAACGGCGCCACCGAACTGATCCCCGGCAGCCATCGATGGGACGCAGCCCGCCCGCCGTGATTCGAAACGGGGGCGGTCAAGGCGATCGCGCCGGCCGGCTCCCTGCTGGTCTTTCCCGGCAACCTCACCCATCGCGGCGGCGCCAACGCCGGCGCGCCGCCCAGGCTCGCCGTCACCACCCAGTTCTGCCAGCCGTGGCTGCGCCAGCAGGAGAACATGATGATGGGCCTCGGCGCGGCCGCCAAGACCCTTTCGCCCACCATCCAGGCCCTGATCGGCTATTCGTTGCACCCGCCCTTCATGGGCCAGATCGACGGCCTTCATCCCCTTCGCCTGATTGAGGACGGCTTTGTCGGATCAAGACGGCGCGGGGCGAGGCAGCCGCTGGGCTAGGGACGACCCTCGCCGCCGACCCCTTTCGCCAGCCGCGCCAGTTCCTTCAGCACCCGCTCCGCCGCGCCGAGCCTCTGCGTCGGCGTCTCCCACTCGCCCTTGACCACCACCTTGTGATCCGGCCGCAGGCGCCAAGCGGCGGCGTTTTTCTGGATAAAGGCGACCAGGCCCGCGGGGTTGGCGAAACGGTCGCCGCGGAAGGCGACCACCGCCCCCTTGGGGCCCACGTCGATCTTGGCCACATTGGCCTCGCGACACAGGCCCTTGATCGCCACCACCTTCAAGAGCTGATCGGCTTCCGGCGGCAGGGGGCCGAAGCGATCGATGAGTTCGGCGGCCAGGGCTTCGCGGTCGTCGGAGCGCTCGGCGTCGGAAAGGCGGCGATACAGGGCCAAGCGCACATTGAGGTCCGGCACATAGGCCTCCGGGATCAGCACCGCCGCCCCGGTGTTGATCTGCGGCGACCAACCCCGATCGAGAGATAAATCCTCGGGTCCGCCCTTGGCCCGCAGGTCGGCCACGGCGTCCTCCAGCATCTGCTGGTAAAGCTCGACCCCGACCTCGCGGATGTGGCCCGACTGTTCTTCGCCCAGCAGATTGCCGCCGCCGCGGATATCCAGGTCATGGCTGGCGAGCTGGAAGCCGGCCCCCAGGCTGTCGAGGGATTGCAGCACCTGCAGGCGCTTTTCCGCCGCCGCGGTGATCGGCTTTTCGAACGGGGTGGTCAGATAGGCGTAGGCGCGCGCCTTGGCCCGCCCGACCCTCCCGCGAAGCTGGTAAAGCTGCGAGAGGCCGAACATGTCGGCCCGGTGCACGATCAGGGTGTTAGCGGTGGGGATGTCCAGTCCCGATTCGACGATGCTGGTGGAGACAAGCACATCGTAGCGGCCATCGTAGAAGGCCTCCATGACGTCTTCGAGTTGGGTCGCCGAGAGCTGGCCGTGGCCGACGACGAATTTCACTTCGGGAACCTGTTCGCGCAGGAATGTCTCGATCTCCGGCAGGTCGGCGATGCGCGGCGTCACATAGTAGGCCTGGCCGCCGCGATATTTCTCGCGCAGCAGCGCCTCGCGGATCGAGACCGGATCCCACGGGGTGACATAGGTGCGCACCGCCAGGCGGTCGATGGGCGGGGTGGCGATGATCGACATCTCGCGGATGCCGGAGAGGGCCATCTGCAGGGTGCGCGGGATGGGCGTCGCGGTGAGCGTCATCACATGCACCTGGGCGCGCAGGGCCTTCAGCGCCTCCTTGTGCCTGACCCCGAAGTGCTGCTCCTCGTCGACGATCACCAGGCCCAGATCCTTGAACTGGACCTGCTTGGAAAGCACGGCGTGGGTGCCGATGACGATCTCGATCTCGCCCTTTCCGAGACTCTCGCGAGTCTCCGCCGCCTCGGCGGCGGGAACCAGGCGCGAGAGACGCCGCACCCGCACCGGCCAACCCTGGAAGCGGTCCTGAAAGGTCTTGAAGTGCTGGCGGGCCAGCAGGGTGGTGGGGCAGACCAGGGCGACCTGGCGCCCGCTCATGGCCATGACGAAGGCGGCCCGCAGGGCGACCTCGGTCTTGCCGAAGCCCACGTCGCCGCAGATCAGCCGGTCCATGGGCTTGCCGGCGTCCAGGTCGGCGAGCACGTCGGCGATGGCGTTCAACTGGTCCTCGGTCTCCTCGTAAGGGAAGCGGGCGCAGAACTCGTCGAACAGGCCGTGGGGCGCTTCAACCGCCTCCACCTCATGGGTGGCCCGCGCCGCGGCAATGGCGATGAGGCCGGCCGCCATCTCGCGCAGCCGTTCCTTGGCCCGTGACTTGCGGGCCTGCCAGGCCGCGCCGCCCAGCCGGTCCAGCGCCACCCCCTCGCTTTCGGCCCCGTAACGGGTCAGCAGATCGATGTTCTCGACCGGCAGGTAGAGCTTGGACTCGGCGGCGTATTGCAGTTCCAGGCAGTCGTGCGGCGCCTCCATGACCTCGAGGGTCTTCAAGCCCTCATAGCGGCCGATGCCGTGGTCGATGTGGACCACCAGATCGCCGGGGGTGAGGGCCGAGGCCTCGGCCAGAAAGTTGGCGGCGCGCCGTCGGCGGCGTGGGCGCGCCAGCCGGTCGCCCAGGATGTCGGTCTCGGAGATCACCGCCAGGGCGTCGGTCTCGAAGCCGGCGTCCAGCGGCAGCACGGCCCGCTGCGGCTTCTTCGGGTCGGCCGCTTTGGCCGCCTGCCAATAGGGCGCCAGGGCGAGGTTCTTCAGGCCATGGTCGGCCAGCATCACGCCCAGCCGCTCGGACGAGCCCTCCGACCAGGAGGCGAAGATCACCCGCTTGCCGGCCGCCGTGAGCTTGCTGACGTGATCGGCGGCGGCTTCGAACAGGTTGACGCTGTCCTGCGCCCGCTCGGCGGCGAAGGTCCGGCCGAGCTTCGCGCCCATGTCGATCGCGTCCGCCGCGGCTTCGCGACTGAACGGGGTGAACAGACGCGTCGGCCGCGAGGCTAGCCGCTCGGCCCATTCATTGGCCGTCAGATAGAGGGCGTCGGGTGGCAGGGCGCGGTAGTGGGTTTTGCGCTCGGCCTGCTCGCGCGCCTCGAAGGCGTCGGCGATCATCGCCAGCCGCTCGTCACGAGCCTCGCGGGCCAGATGATCGACGCCGATCAGGGCGCCAGCCGGCAGATAGTCGAACAGGGTCTCGAGGCCGTCGTAGAACAGCGGCAGCCAGTGTTCCATGCCCGCGCGCCGCCCGCCTTCGCTCACCGTGGCGTAGAGTGGATCGTCGCCCGGCGCGCCGAAGGCGGCCAGATAGCCGGTGCGGAACCTGGCGATGGCCGACTTGTCCAGGAGCGCCTCGCTGACCGGCAGCAGGTCCACCGCCTTGAGCTGGCGGGTCGACCGCTGCGTTTCGCGGTCAAAGGCGCGGATCGATTCCAGGGTGTCGCCGAACAGATCCAGCCGCACCGGCTCCTCGCCGCCGGGCGGAAAGACATCGATCACCCCGCCGCGCACCGCGAACTCGCCGCGCTCCGAGACCGTCGAGGCGCGGTGATAGCCGTTGACGGCGAAGTAGCGCTCCATGTCGGCGATATCGACGCTGGCCCCTGCGCTCGCCGCATAGCCGGCCCCGGTGACC
>JALYTR010000497.1 GCA_030854165.1 Pseudomonadota bacterium
GTCCAGAGAACCTCGGCGGCCGGCGATCCCGGGTCGGTGAAGGCCTGGACGTATTGGCGGGTGGTGAGGGTCGTCTCGCCCAGGGCGACGGCCAGAGCGAGCAGGAGGATGAGGGCGAAGCCTAGGGCGGCGAGGAGGCGCATGGATCTAGCTCGAACGTCCCTTCGCTCGCGCGATCGCGGCGGCGCCGTTGGCGACGAACCACGCGGGGCAGCCCAGAATCGCGCCGGGCAGGGAAACGATCGCACGTTGCTCCGCCAGTTGGCGCAGTGGGACGCGGCGGCCAAGTCCCCAGTGCTGGAGAGCGTTCGCCCCCGCGTCGAAGAAGCCGAGAACCAGAGCGGCCGGAGGGGTGAAGATGAGAAGCTCCAGAGAGAGGAGCGGAAATCCTGACCGTTGCGTCAGATTCGTCAGGCCGGCGGCGCGGAGCATGGCGTCCATGAGGGTTCCGCGCCCCGCGGTGTCTCCCCCGGAGGTCAGATAGAGGGCGCCCGCGTCGCCCCAGGCGCCCTTGGCGGCGGCGAGCTTCGAATCCATGCGGGCGATCAGCATCTCCCCCGCGCCTGTCTGGTCCAAGGCGGCGGCGACGCGGCGGACATTGGCGCTGACACCGGCAAAATCGGTGGCGTCGTCGATGGCGACCACCCGCACGCCGCGCCGCTTCAGCTCGGCGAGGAGGCGCGCTTCGCCGCCCCAGTATCTCACCGCAACCGCCGGACCGGCCGCCAGGACCGCTTCGCTGGTCGCCCGGCGCTGGGGCAGGCCGCGGGCGCTTGAGGCCAGATAGGAGTCCGCCTTGGTCGCCCGCCTGGAAAGCCCGACGATGTCGGCGCGGTCGCTGAGCGCCAGGACATACTGATCGGCGCATTGATCGAGCGAATAGACCCGGGGGCCGGCGTGAACGGAGGCGGCGAACGCGGCGCAGGCAGCGAACCCCAGGACGGCCGACGCCCACACCGAGCTTAGAGCCTGTCTCGATTGGGTTGAATCAACCCGATCGAGAAAACAGGCTCTACCTCAAACACTTGAGCGCTTTCTGATCGCAAAACCAGTTCCCACTTTTGCGACAAAGCGCTCTAATCCGCGATCAGGCCGAAAAGCAGGCCCTCGATCATTACCGCTGTAAGTTCGTTCGGGGGCGCCCAGTCGAAATCGGGTTTGGCCATGCGAAGGGCGATCAGGCCATGGCAGGCGGCCCACAGGGTCTGGGCGGCGCTCCTTGCATCGCCGGCGCGCAGTCGCCCGTCGGCGGCGATCTCGCGCACCACGCCCGAAAAGCGCTCGAAACACTGGCGCCCCAGCTCCATGGTCGCCTGCTGGCGATGCGTCGAATCGGCCAGGGACGAAGCGCAGAACACCAAGCTGTAAGCGTTGGGATTGGCCCGCGCGAACGCCACATAGGCCTCCAGCATGGCCCGGACCCGCGAGACCGCGTCGACGGGACGCTGGGCGATCTCGCGGTTGATCTCCATGAGCGCGCTCATCGCCTGGTCGCAGATCTCCAGCAGGATGCGGTCCTTGTCGGCGAAATGCATGTAGAGCGCGGTCGAGGAGACGCCGACCTCGTCGGCGATCTTGCGGATCGTGGCGCCCTCGTAGCCATCGGCGACGAAGATGCGCTCGGCGGCGCGTAGGATTTCCGCTCGCCGCAGATGTCCATCCCCCTTGGCCTTGCGCGCCGACCTTTCCGGCTTTTTGAGGACTGTGTTCACGACGGCGCGGCCTTTTGGTTGGCGATCGTTCACTAGAGGCGATCAGGGGGCCTGGCGCAAGACACCGTGCGCCGCCATCGTCTCTTCGTGTTCTCGCCGCAGGCGCTCCACACAGCGAGTGAAGTCCGCCCCGAACAGGCGATAGCAGCTGAATACGATCTCCAACCCGGCCGGCAGCGTGCTGGCCAGGGCCTCCATGCCCGGAACCACGTCGGTGCGTTGCACCAGCCGGCCCTCGTCGCCGGGAAAGGCCACCGGGGCGGCCCGCGAACCGCCGAGGTGGGGGCAAAGCCGCCGCGCCTTGCGCGCGCAGTCAAGGTGCACGGGAGGAACGTTGCCGCCATAGCGAACCTCGCCGTCGGCGAGAGTCACGAAGCCCCCCGACTCGACGGGGAAGAGATACCGATCGCGCGTCGGCGTCGGCCGGCCACAGAC
>JALYTR010000114.1 GCA_030854165.1 Pseudomonadota bacterium
ATCTTAAGTTTCCAGGAAGGGCCGTCCCCCAAGGGGGCGGCCCTTTTCCTTGGTCGTCACCGCCTCAAACGATCCGCCAGGGCGGTGACCTCGGCATCGAGGTCGCGCCGGCGTTTCACCGGCCGCCAGGAATCGGCCGGCGTCACGGGGTCACCCACATGGAAGGTGGCGATGAAGCTCGCCAGGGGTCCGAGCTTCACCGGTTCGATCGGCAGCAGACGGCAATGACCCGACTTGCGCAGGGCCTCCAGCGCCGCCCCGACACTCCCTTCGCCAGCCAGAGCGGCTTCCATGGTCGGGATCGAACATCCCAGCCAGTGGGCCAACAGGCGGGTGCGAATGGCCCCGATTTCCGTCCTTGAGGCGGCCGCCGTCTCGCCGTCCGCCTCCAGCGTCAGGTCGCATTCGGTGTCGAAGCCGGTCGAGCGGTTGTTCATGTTGGCCGAACCGATGCGCAAAAGGACATCGTCGATGATCGCCAGCTTCGCGTGGACGATGATCGTGCGGCCGAGCGTCGTCACCGGACTGTAGGCGTGAAACCGGCCATGAGCGTCGGCGCCCTTCAGCCGCTTAATGAAGTTGGAGCGGGTGCGGTCCATGGTCATCTGGTCGAAATAACTGGGCGAGTGCTGGGTGGAGATAAGGATCACCTCCGGGCCATCCGCCTCCTCCAGCCGCGCGGCGAGCGCCTCGGCGATGATCGGCGAGGTGAAATACTGGTTCTCGAGATAGATGCACCGTCGGGCGGCGGCGATCGAAGCGAGGCTCAGCGCCTTGGCCTCACCCACCTGCGGCCATCCCCGCCAGGCGCCGGCGGTGCGCGAGATGCCCACGCTCATTTCGCGAAAATCGGGATCGACGCAAGCCGGCCACGCGTCCGGCGCGGCCGGTTCCGGCGCCGCCAGCCGCTCGCCGGTGGCGCGCCGCCAGCGCTCGCGGAAGAGATCGCCAAGAGCCATGGCCGGAGGCCCGTCCACCAGCCCCATCACCTCATGGCGCGAATCGAAGCATTTGTTGTCGGAGGGCGTCTTCTCACGCCTGGGGTCATCGTCGAGGTGTTCGGGGGTGTCCCAGCGATCGGGACCGATGTCTCCGCCCCCACAGAAGGCCACCGTGTCGTCGATGACGATCATCTTCTGATGGTGGCAGGCGCCGATCGGCAGCTTGCCGTCGAGGACGAATTTCACCGTCGAGCCCTCGAAGCACTTGCGGTCGCGGACCGGGAAGAAGTTCTGCGTCGCCGCCACCGGCAGGGCCGAGTTCCAGCAGAGCAGCCGCACGTCCAGCGCCGGGTTGTCCCTGGCCATGGCCTTGAGGAAATTTCCGAAGCGGTCGGCGTCGGGACCGGCGCAGCCGGGCTGGGGATCGAAGAGGGTGTCGGCCTCGAAGGCCCAGTTGAGCAGATGGATAGACCGCCGGGCCTTTTGCATGGCCGCCTTGGCGGCGGTGAAATAGTCGGCCATGTCGAGGAAGAAGGCCGCGCGGCCGGCTCTCTCCAGGCGCCAGCAGGCGCCGGCGGATTTCAGGATCACGGACGCCCTCCGTCGGCCGAGCCGGTCAGGGCGAGGTCACGCCCGCGGCGGTCGGGGTTTCGCACAACGTCTTAAGCGAAACCAGATAGGCGCCGTTATGGGCCCGCAAGACGTCATAGAGCCTGTCGTAGGCGGCGCTCGTGCCATAGCCGGACCCGGAAAGAGTCACCAGAGTCTCCTTGTCGGTAAGGGGCTCGAGGGAGACGATCTGGACAATGGTCGGGTAGAGTTCGCCGCCGGGGAGCGTGGCGGGCGCGGCGATGTTGCGCAATACCAAGAGGCGCCCGGGAAGATAGGTGATGATCCGATGGCGCACGTTTGCCGGCCCACCCAGCGCGGCGGTGGGATCGTCGCCTTCCTCGATGGTCCCGCCGTCCCGCAGATCGACATGGACAAGCGGCGCGTTCCACGCCCTGATCGTCGCCTCGTCGGTGAACGCCTTCCACACCCTTGCCGCCGGCGCCTCGACCACGATCGATTCCTGCAGCACCCGGTCGCCGCCCGGTTCGCTGAACGAACTGTCGGTCACATGGAGCGCTTCGGCGGCCATGGCGGGCGCCGCGACGAAGAAGGCCGCCATCGCCGACCAGGCGGTCAGGCTTGCACCATGCCGCCGTCGGTGAGGGGCGCGCGCATTGGGCTTTGATTTAATCAACGGGATCCTTCGATCGGTGAGGCAAGACGGCCGGCAATCGGCGCCCGGTCTCGCGAACAGGCCGAGACTAACGCCGCGGCCGGCCATTTGCCACCTGGAAGCCGGCCGGGCGCTCACACTTCAACGCAGCGCCAATGTCCGAGGTCGGCAGCCGCGGGATAGGTGGAGGATAGGAACACCTGTCCCCAAAGACCCAGACACGGACCTGGCGACCGCCAGGGCAATGGAGCGGGCCACGTGTATTGGGCTTGAGCTTGACTCTACGGCAATCGGCGCGCCCCTTTGTGGCCAGTTGAACTTGCTGACGGGCGCCCGGCCGGGCCGCGCCCGAAGTGGGGCTGCCAAGACCCGGATTTTCAAGTCGTTTTCACCGCCCGGCGGTCCTGTGCCGGATGGTGTGGGGCAATCTCAATTCGCGTGAGAGGCAATTCGCCGGAGCTTGAACTTCAAACCACGGAGAAAAGGATATGTTGAGGAAACGCCTTTTATATTAGTCGCCGCGACGCTCGTCGCCGCCGCCTTATCCGCCTCAGCCACGGTCCATGCACAACAGGTCATCACCTTCGACAATGCCGATACGTCCGGCGGCCCGCTTGTCGGGGCGCCGGTCGTCAGCTATCTGGCCGAATACGGCATCACCTTCAGCACGTCCGACGCCGACTCGCCCGACATCCAGCGCTATCCCTCCTGGCTGGACGTCGTTTCATCGCCGAACTACTTCACCGCCGGAGGGCCGGGGACCGGCTTCACCTACGATATGTCCTTCGCCCGGCCCCTCGAGTCGTTGAGCTTCACCATTCCCGGACAAGGCTCGGCGACCATGGCCGCCTGGTCGGCGACGGCCTATTCGGCGAGCAATGTGCAACTGGCCGAGGTGGGCGATCCGTACATTACCGGATCGGGCTCCCCCACCCAGACCTACACGCTCAACGGTCCGAACATCGCCTACGTGGTTTTCTCGACCAACGCGGAGAATTTTGCCGGCGACAACCTGGGCTTCGATAACCTGAGCCTCAGTGTGCCCGAGCCCGCCACCTGGGCGATGATGCTCATCGGGTTCGCCGGCCTGGGCGCTGGATTGCGCTCGCGCCGCGGGCGATTTGCGGCAGGTTCGCTCTTGGGCTGAGGCCGAATTCCGGCGGTTCCAATCCACCGGCGCGCTATCAGGTCGGGCGAGGCCGGCCCGGCGACCCGAGTTCGCACTCCAGCGCCGCCCGGTCCCAATGGCCCAGGTCGGCGGCGGCGGCGTAGGTGGACGACAGGAAGGCCATGAGCGCGCCCTGCGGATCGGTCGCCGTCCTGACCGCCTCATAGGGCAGAACGAACTCCCCCAGCGCCGCGTCGAACCGCGCCGGCGCCGGCTTCACGGCGGCGTCGCGATATCCGGGCGGCGCCGGCCAGGCGTAGGAATAGAAGGCGGCGTCCTGGTCCCCCGGCCCACCGGGCCAGAAGCCGGCGCTGCTCACCTCGTGCGAATAGGCCTCGCGGGCCACGGCGTCGGGCAGGTGCGGCACGCCGCCGGGATGGCGCGGCGCGGGCCGCCCGGAAAACCGCGTCACCGCCAGGTCGAAACTCCCCCAGAAGAAATGCACCGGGCTCGCCTTTCCCAGAAAGCCGGTGCGGAAGGTCTTGAGCACCCGGTCCGCCGCCAGCAGCACCCGCCAGAAGCGCTCGGCCGAGGCGCCGTCATAGGCGCGCGGCGCGGTGTCTTCCGTGAAGGGTATGGCCTGAGCCATCTCATTGGGCGTGGTGTTGATCGCCACCGGGACGCCCAGGCCCTCCAACGCCCCCATGACCCGGGCGTAAAACGCCGCCACCGGCATGGCCTCCAGGGCGATTCCCGTCCCGCCGCCGTCGGTGCGCACCCGCAGTGCCTGGTCCACGAAATCGAGCTCCAGGTCGAAGGCGCGGTTCCCGCGGGAAATGACCCCGCTCGTCAACCCCCGCGCCGACACATAGAGCGGCGTCTGCCAAGAGTGATTGAGCCACGGCGTCTGGGCCAGGCGCACCTTGCCCAGAACCTGACACCACAGGTGCAGCGTCTCACAGGTATCGGCCCATTTGGAGTAGGGCAGGGTTGGCCAAGTGGGGTCTTGGGACGAGCGGGGCATGGGAGGGGGGCTAGGCGGAAAAGGCCGCGGTGTCCATGAGTGGGAGCGGCGGGAGGGGCGTTTTTGCGGGAGCGGCGCCAGGAAGTCGATCTTCGCCCGCCGCTCCGCTCCATCAGCACGCCCCTTTTAGCTTGTAGCTGCAATTTCGCGGCACCCGCGGGCGGCGCGAAGGCGCCTAGCCCATCAAATCCGCGTATTCAGGATGTCGCTTCAGCCACGCGGCGGCGTAGCCGCACAGGGGGGTGATCTTCACCCCTTCGCGGCGGGCCTCCTGGGCGACACCCTCCATCAGCCGCCCGGCCGTCCCGGCGCCGCGCAGGGCCGGGGGCGCCTCCACATGATCGACGATCAGGCGCCCCTGTGCCCGCCGATAGTCGGCGAAGGCGGTGTGGCCCGCCTCGTCGAGTTCGAACCGTTGCAAGGGCGCGTTGTCGCGGATCTGGGCCATGGGTCTCACAGTCGGGCGCGGCTTTACGGCGTCGGCATAGCGCCGTTTCCGTTTGGGCGAAATCAGAATTAGGCTGATCTTCCGATAAGGAGGGCCTTTCATGCGGACGATCATACTGGTTGCGGCCTCGGCCCTGGCCTTGACCGCCTGCGATCGACGCGGCGGCGCCAGGTCGGCGCCTCCGGCGGCCACGCCAAGCGGCCCGATCTCCGTTTCGCCCGCCCAACCGCCGGCGCGGCGATCCGGCCTTTGGGAGCAGTCCATGACCCGCGACGGCGCGGCCCCGGCCATGGTCGGCAAGATGCGCGTCTGCATCGACGCGGCGAGCGAAGCCAAGCTGTCGGTGTTCGGCGGCAAGGCGGGCAAGAGCCTGTGCCGCCACCGGTCGGTGGCGCGAGGCCCGGACGGCGCCTACGCCTTCACCTCGACCTGCGACATGGGCGAAGCCGGGGTTATGAGATCGACCGGAACGCTCACCGGCGACCTTTCCGCCCACTACCGCGTTCACGATGAGAGCGACACGACCGGGGCCGAAATCGCCCCGATGAACGGCCGCCACATCACCGACATCGACGCCACGTGGCTGGGTCCCTGCCCCGCCAGCATGGAGGGCGGCGACGTGATCCTCGCCAACGGCATGAAGGTCAATCTGAAGAAGCTCGGCGCGGCGGCCCAGGCGATGGGTGGCGGAGGCTAGAACCGCTCCACGGCCATGGCTACCGCTTCGCCGCCGCCGATGCACAGGGAGGCGAGGCCGCGCTTTTCGCCGCGCGCTTCCAGGGCGGCCAGCAGGGTGGCGAGGATTCGCGCGCCGGACGCGCCGATAGGGTGGCCCAGGGCGCAGGCGCCGCCGTTGATGTTGAGCCTGGCGTGGGGAATGGCGAGGTCCCGCATGGCGATCATGGCGACCACCGCGAAGGCTTCGTTGACCTCGAAGAGATCGACCTCGTCGGCCGACCAGCCGGCCCGCGCCAGAGCCTGTTTCATGGCCGGGACGGGCGCGGTGGTGAAGAGGGAAGGCGCGTGGGCGTGGGCGCCGTGGCCGGCGATGCGGGCGAGGGGCGTCAGGCCGAGTTGCTCGGCGGTGGAGGCGCGCATCAGCATCAGGGCCGCGGCCCCATCGCTGATCGAGGAGGCGTTGGCGGCGGTGATCGCCCCGTCCTTGGCGAAGGCGGCCTTGAGAGTGGGAATCTTGGCGGGGTCGGCCTTCAGGGGCTGCTCGTCGTCGGTAACGGTGACCGATCCCTTGCGGCCGGCGATTTCCACCGGAACGATCTCGCCGGCGAAGGCGCCGCTTTCCACCGCGCGGCGGGCGCGGGCGAGGCTCTCGACAGCGTAGGCGTCCATGTCGGCGCGAGTGAACTGATAGGCGGCCGCCGTCTCCTCGGCGAAGGCGCCCATGAGCTTGCCGGGTTCATAGGCGTCCTCCAGGCCGTCGAGGTACATGGAATCCATCACCCGGTCGTGGCCGATCCGCGCCCCGGCCCGATGCTTGGCCAGCAGATAGGGGGCGTTGGACATGCTCTCCATGCCGCCGGCCACGACGATCGCCGCCGAGCCGGCCGCCAGGGCGTCATGGGCCATGATCGCCGCCTGCATGCCAGAGCCGCACATCTTGTTGACGGTGCTCGCCTGCACCGAGGTCGGCAGGCCCGCGCCCAGGGCCGCCTGGCGGGCCGGCGCCTGGCCCAGGCCCGCCGGCAGAACGCAGCCCATGAAGATCTGGTCGATGGCGTCCGGGGCCACCCCCGCCCGCTCCACCGCCGCCCGCACCGCCGCCGCGCCCAGCTCGGTGGCGCTGGCCCCGGCGAGCGATCCCTGGAACCCCCCGATGGGCGTGCGGGCGTAAGAGGCGATGACGATGGGGTCGGCGGGCATGGGTTGGCGGCTCCGTAAGGTTGCGCCACCCATGTGGCGGCGCGAGGATCAAGCGGCAAGGGCCGCGCTTGTCCCAGACAATCCGGCGATTGTAGTATTGATCGGCCCGCGCCCGCCGAAGGCAAAAAAGCTTTTACCACGAAGCGCGCGAAGGACACAAAGCCGGGCACGAAAAGGCGGATTTGGCGCTTCGCGCGATATTCTTCTTCGTGTTGACCTTGGTGGTCTTCGTGCGCTTCGTGGTTGAATGGGATGGCGCCATGCTTGAATACAAAGGCTATCTGGGAACGGTGGAGGCGGATGACGGAGCCTTCTTTGGCCGCGTCACGGGTCTGCGAGACGTGATCACCTTCGAAGGCGACAACTTCG
>JALYTR010000115.1 GCA_030854165.1 Pseudomonadota bacterium
TCCAATAGACTCCGCCGCTCTCGCGCGAGGCGCAGATCACCCGGCCCTGGTCATCGACCACGAACACCACATCGCCGGCCGGCCAGGGGCTGGTGATGGCCGACACCGGCAGGGTCCAGCGCGCCGTGCCGGTGCGCAGATCCACCGCGGCCAGGACGTCGGAATGGCTGACCGCGTAGACATCGTTCTTGTAGATCACCGGCCGGCCGGCGATGTCGCGGATTTCAGAGAGGGCATTGGTGCGATTTGCGCGCGACAGGCTGGCGTTCCAAAGTTCGTTGCCGTTGGCGGCCCGCACCGCGACCAGTTCGCCCGAGGCGAAGGACGCCACCACCGTCTCGTTGTCCGCCGCCGGGCTGGACGCGGCGAGGATGCGCGCCGGCTCTGTCAGGGCCTGATAGGTCCAGGCCTGGGCGCCCGTGGCCGCCTCGAAGGCCAGCAGCTCGTCGTTCACGTCGGCCACGAACACCCGGCCGGCGAACACGGTGGGCGCGGCGTGAACGGGGGCCTCGGTGCGGGTCCGCCAGCCGATCGCGCCGGTGGCCGCGTCGAGCTGGACCACCTCGCGGAAGCCCGACGAGGCGTAGATCTTGCCGCCCTCATAGGCCAAGCCACCACCCCACGCTTCATGGTCGCGCTTGGATTTGGGCATGATGTCGGTGCGCCAGATTCGCGCGCCGTTCGTCCCGTCGAGGGCCGATATCGTCGCCCCGCCATCCATCACGAAAATGCGCCCCTGGGCGGCGATCGGTGGCGCGGTCACATGGCGCTTGCGCGTGGTCGGAGCGCCGAAGGTCCGCCTCCAGGCGATCTGGAAGGCCGGCGCCGCGTCCACGTTTTCCACCGATTGGGCGGGCGTGCCCCCCGGTAGCGGCCATTCGCTCAACGGGGCGGCCGGCGGCAGGAAGAAATCCTGCCCCTTCAGCGTGTCGGAGACGGCGAGCTGATCGCCCGGCGTGATGATCGGGATTCGCACCCCCGTCGCCACCGACTTGACGTGCTTCTTGTGGAAGGGGTTGAGACTCCCGACCTTGGACACCGTGCCGCAGCCGGCGAGCGCCAACGCGGCCACGGCGGCGATCACCCCAAGCGTACGGGCAGCGGTCATTGAGCGTTCCCAGGCGCGCTGTCGGCAGCGCCGGCCGGGGCGCCCTGATCTTGCGGCGCCCCTCCATCGCCGCCCTGGGCGCCGAAAGCGGGCTGTTTCGACGGCGGCAATAAGGCGGCCGCCTTGACCACCTGGGCGACCGTCCCCGCCTCCCCCGCATCGATCAGGGCCATGGCCGCCTGGGCGCGGCCGCGCATCGCCTCGCTCACCCCCAGCGTGAGGGTGAGGGCGTTGAGGTCGCCGCGCGCCTCTTTCGTCTTGCCGGCCATCAGTTTGGCCATGGCCAAGGCTTCCCGCGCCTCCAGATCGAATGGCCTCTTGTCGCCGATCAGGGCGCTCAGGCGTGTCTGGATTTGCGGATAGGGGGCGTTGTCCAGGAGAACCTGAGCGGCGCGCAGCCGCTCGAGATCGCGCAGAATCGGGTTGGGCGCGGCCCGGCCGGCCGCGTCATAAAACCCCGCGGCCTCGGCGGCCTTGCCGGCGGCCAGGCGAATATTACCCTGTTGCATCAGCGCCAGGGTCCGGTATCCGGCCGGTCCGGATTTTCCCAGGGCGTCGAAGCCGGTGTAGGCCCCGGTCTCGTCGCCCTGCGCCAGTGAGCTCAACGCCTTGTCGTAGGCGATGGAGGCCTTGCCGATGTTGCGGTCCTGCCAGATGTTGTAGCCCCACACGCCCAGCCAGCCCACCACCACGGCGATCAGGGCGGCGGCGAACCACGGCGCCCAGCGTTGGGCTAAGGTCCGATAGTGGTCGGAGCGCACCTGCTCATCGACCTCCTCGATAAAATCCGTCACGAAATATGAACTCCAGACCTGGCTGCGGGGTTGAGCGCCGGGAACCTATCGTTTGACGCGCGCCGCTGCAACGAGGCGCGGCTCGGGGACTCGGCCGCGCCGTCTGGTTCTGGCGCTCTAATCTCTTTCCGCCGCCGCCTGCGTCGCCATCGCGGTGGGATGCAGGGAGAAGGCGTATCCCGCCAGGGCCTTGGCGGGATTGCCCCCGCCGGACGCGCCGGGCGCTACCGGCGCCGCGGCCGGCACGTCGATCGGAGGTAGCTTCCTGTCGGTCAGGTCGCGGTTTCTCGCCGCCAGATCGCTGCTTGCCAGCGCATCGAATCGTCCGGCGATACCGGCCAGTTGATTCGAAAGGACGTCGATCCGGGTCAGTTGATAGGTGGCCGGGGCGCCTTCGTAAGACATGATCGCCCCGTAAAGCTGATCGGTGAATTCGCGCAGCCTCTCTTCACCGGTGATCGCCCCCCCTTCCTTGGTGGCGACGATTTCCTTGCGCAGCACGTCGGCCTTGGCCGAAAGGTCGGTGAGGCCGACTTTGAGGGCATCGCCGCCCGGCAATCCGGACGCCCGGGCGTCGGCGCCCTGGCGCACCGCATTGATCCGCGCCACCAGATCGGTCATCCGAGAAAAGAGCGCACTCACCTTCATCGCCGCGTCGAACTGCGCTTGTCGATCCTGAAGGGTGAAGTTCACCCGCCGGTCGAGGGTCACGGTCACCGGCGCGGTCAGGACCGCTGGGCCGCTCGTCAGACGAGCGGTGTAGGTTCCCGGCACGTATCGAGGTCCCTGGACGGAATTGAAGGCGATCTGGGCCGCTGGAGGCGTTCGGGGGGCCGGGGCGCGCATGGACCAGACGACGCGGTTGATGCCCGGTCGCTTGGAGGCCGGCAGGGTGTCCACCACCTTGCCCGAGGCGTCGAGAACCTCGACCTTCAACTTGCCGAACAGGTGCCGGCCCGGCTCGTAATAGGCGATCGACGCGCCGTCGGCCGGATTGTCGCCGACGAATTGGGCGTCGCCGCTCGCCCAGCCGCCGTTGGCCTCGATCCGCTGCTGCGCCGGCCGCGAGGGCAGGAACGCCAGGGGTTGGGCCATGATCTGAGCGTTCATGGCGCGCAAGGGCGTGAGGTCATCGACGATCCAGATGCCCCGGCCGTGGGTGGCGATGGCCAGGTCATGGTCGCGCTTCTGGAACGCCATGTCGCGCACCGGAACGTCGGGCAGATCGCCGCCCTTGAACTGCGCCCACCGGCCGCCGCCGTCCAATGACACCCAAAGCCCGAATTCGGTCCCGGCGTAGAGCAGACCCGGCTTTTCCGGATCTTCCTTGATCACATGGGCGAAACCACGCATTCCGGCCTGCGGGCTGGCGATCCGCGTCCAGGTCTGGCCAAAGTTGGTGGTCTTGTAGATGTACGGCGCGAAATCGCCGAAGCTGTGCCGATCGAAGGCGGCGTAGGCGGTGGCCGCGTCATAGGGGCTGGCCTCGATCCACGACACCCATGAGGCGGCCGGCATGCCGACCTTGGCGGTGAGATTCGTCCAGGTCTTGCCGTCGTCGCGGGTCAGTTGCACGTTGCCGTCGTCGGTCCCCACCCAGATCACCCCGCCCTGACGCGGCGATTCGCTGATCGTATAGATGGTTGTGTAGGTTTCGGCGGCGGAGTTATCGACGGTGATTCCGCCGCTTTCCTCCTGCTTCTGACGGTCCTTGTCGTTGGTCGTCAGGTCCGGCGAGATCTTGTCCCAGCTCTGGCCGTGGTCGCGGCTGCGGTAGAGATACTGGGCGCCAATATAGATCGTTCCCTGCTCGTTGGGGCTGGTGACCAGGGGTGTGTTCCAGTTCCAGCGCAGCTTCTCGGTGGTGTCCGAGCGGGGCTGGATATCGCGCGCTTCCAGGGTCTTGCGGTTGACCCGCAGAACCGCGCCGCCCTGACTTTCGCCATAGGCGAAACCTTCGGGATCGGCCGGATCGGGCCAGGCCCAGAACCCGTCGCCGCCGCCCAGATTCTCCCAGCGTCCGTTGGTGATCCCGCCTGGATAGGCGCTGTCGCCGACCCACACGCTGTTGTCCTGCAGGCCGCCATAGACCTGGTAGGGGTCCTTGTCGTCCACGCTGACGTGATAGAATTGCGAAACCGGCAGGTTTTCGTTCTTCTCCCAGCGATTGCCGCCGTCGTGGCTGATCCACAGGCCGCCGTCGTTGCCGGTGATCACATGCTTGGTGTCGGTAGGATCGATCCACACCGCGTGCTGGTCGCTGTGGGTGCTGTCGGCGACAGCCGAGAAACTCTTGCCGCCGTCCTCGCTGGCGATCAGCGACAGATCGGTCTTGAACACCCGATCGGGGTTCTTCGGATCGACGATCAGATTGGCGAAATAGAACGGCCGCCAGACCATGTTCTGACTGCGGTCGCGCTCGGCCCAGGTCTTGCCGCCATCCTCGGAGCGGTAGAGGGCGCTGCGCACGTTCTCGATCAGGGCATAGACGATCTTGGGATTGGAGGGGGCGATGGCCACCGCCTCGCGGCCCCACGGGCCCTTGGGCAGGCCATTGGCGCCATCGGCTTTCAGCTCGCTCCAGCTCGCCCCGCCATCCATGGTCACGAAGAGGCCGCTGCCCGATGGCGCATCGGCGTTCTCGCCGCCAGATCGGAACGTCCAACCCTTGCGCCGGAAATCCCATAGGCCAGCGATGAGCTTCTTAGGGTCGGTCGGATCCAGGGCGAGCGTCGAGCAGCCGGTGGAAAGATTGGGCCCTTTGAGGATCAATGCCCAGGTTCTGCCCCCGTCGGTAGTCTTGTAGAGACCGCGATCGGCGCTGTCGCTCCACAGCCGGCCCGGTGCGCACACATAGACGGTGTCGCTGTTGGAAGGATCGACGATGATCTTCGAGATGTGCTCTGAATTGGGCAGGCCGACGTTGGCCCAGGTCTCTCCGCCGTCCACGGTTTTATAGACCCCGTCGCCCACGGAAACCGAATTGCGCATCCAGCTCTCGCCGGTTCCGGCCCAGTAGGTGTCGGGATGGTTGGGATCGAGGGCCAAGGCGCCGATCGACTGGCTGGTTTCCTTGTCGAAGATCGGCCGGAAGGTCGTGCCGCCGTCGTTGGACTTCCACATCCCGCCCGTGGCGGCGCCGACCAGGATCGTGGTCTTGCCGTCGGCTTCGGCGCGGGCGGCGATGGCGGCGATCCGCCCGCTCATGGTCGCCGAGCCGATGTTGCGCGCGCCTAGCCCGGAAAGGCTGGCGCTGCTGAAGGCGGGACCGGTCGAGGCGAGGTTCTTGGGCGCGGCGATGGCCGTCCCGCCGGCGAGAATGGTCGAAGCGGCGAGGAGCGTGGAAATTCTGGCGAGATTCACTGGAAAGCTCCTCGGGACGCCGGCGGCGGGGTGACGGGCGGCTTGCGCGGCTTGTCGGGAACAGGCGTCCCCGGCGCGGACTTGGTGGGGACCGGGGCGGTCTGGGTGGTCGGCGCCGGCGCGATATTCGGCCGCTCGAAAAAGGCCGGATCGACCGGCTCATTGGCCACGACCTTGTCGTAGGTGATTCGCTGCTGGACGGTCGAGCCCTTGGGGCCGGAGGCCACCTCGAACGGAAAATAGACCCCGGCCACCTTCTCGTAGTCGCCAAAATCGGTCTGGGTGAGCGTCTCCGCCCCGCGCACCAATTGCCGGGTGACGATGCGCACGGTGAGCCACGCGTCGGGATCGAGGTAATAGGTCTGCTGGTCGCCGTTCTTCAGGGTCGCCCGCAGCGCCCAGGCCGGCGCGCCGTCCACATCGACGTTGCCGAGACTGTCGATGCGCGCGCCCTTGGCTTTGGCGTCAATCAAGGGTCCCTCGAAATCGGCCTCTTCCTGCAGAGTCTTGGTGTCGTCGGCCGATAGCGCTTCGGGATCCTTGCGGCCCTGGAACGGCTGGATCTGCCAGCCGCTCGTCCCGTCGTAGGCCTGGACAATGGTCAGGCCCTGCAAGGTGGCGTCGATGCGCACCGAGCCGGGTCGCGCGATGGTCTCGTCGTAGGCCAGTTTGACGTCGAATCCGCCCGGCCGCAGGCTTCCGGTCATCTTCAGGGTCTTGATCGCGTGCAGGGCGGCCAGGCCCCCTCGGGCCGCGATGTGCTTGGCGATCATTTCGTCCGCGCTCTGCGCCGCCGCCCATCCAGGCGCGAGAAGGGCCACGAGCGAGAGCCCGGCAAGACCGTATGCTGATTTCAAGATATGCCTCCCGAGGTGTCCGCGCCGTCATACGCCGCTCGCCGCGAACGCCAAATGAAAATTAGGACAGGTTGGCTCTACCTGGCCGCGCCCAGCGCCGCGTCCAAAGCCGCCGACGCCAGCCGATAGCCGCTTTCCGCGTCCGGACTGGGCGCGCCGTCGGCCCCGCCGACCGCGGCGGCCAGCTTGTCCAACCGCTCGGAAATGGCGCTCAACGCCTCGGCGTCCGCCTTACGGGCCGGGTCGGCCTTCAACGGCGTCAGGGCGACGCGCGCCCTCACCCGTTCGGCCTCGATGGTGCGAGCCAGGGCGAACTGGCGGGCATAGGCGGCCGATGTCGCCGAAACGCGGGGATCCGCGGCGATATCCAGCGGCGCGCGATACGTGCGGCCATCGACGGCCAGGGTCACGGTGTAGCGCCCAGGCGGCGCCCACACCCCCGATTCCCGCGGATCGTCGGCCAGGGCGGCGGGCGGCGAATAGTGCAGATCCCACACGAAGCGGTGTTGACCGGGGGTCGCCAGCGGCGGCGTCGGTCGAACGATCCACTCGGGGGCCGCGCCGATCTTGGCCAGGTCGAGGGGCGGCGGCGTATCGGCGCTGCTGAAACGGGCCACGGGCTGGCCACGAGCGTCGGCGATGGCGATCTCCACCGACCCGACGGGCGCCTTGCCAAGCGTGTAGTCGATGTAGGCGCCGGCCGGCGGATTGGCGGCCATCGGCTCGTCCTTGGGCATCGGCGTGCCGGTGAAGGCGGGGGCCAGGATGCGAATCGCCGGCGCCGGCTTGTAGAGGCGCGCGCCCGCCGCCCCGCCGTCCGCCGGCAG
>JALYTR010000498.1 GCA_030854165.1 Pseudomonadota bacterium
CGCCTGGTCAGCCAGACGGCGCCTTCGACCTTTTCCCTGGGCGACACGGACGCGTTCGCCGCCACACAGCGAGACGAAGCCGCGCCGCCGCCGCCGATGACCGCGCCCAACGAAGCGGACGCCGAGGCTTTCGCCAAGGCCGCGCGAGCGCGCGCCACGCCCCCCAAACGCCCTCGCTAGCTGGCGATTTTCGGCGTCCCATGAAAAGGCGCGAATGGCGCATCGGCGTCGCCGGGCTGGGTACGGTGGGGACGGCCCTTGTCGATCTGCTTGCCGAGCGGCCGGATTTTGCGCCGGCGGGCGCTCTCGCCATTGTCACCGGTGTCAGCGCCCGATCACGCCGCAAATCCCGCTCCTCCGCTATTGCGGTCCAACCATGGTTTGGCGATCCGGTGGAACTCGCCCGCTCGCCCACCAACGATGTGTTCGTGGAATTGATCGGCGGCTCGGAAGGCCCGGCCAAGGCGGCCGTCGAGTCCGCCCTTGCCGTGGGCAAGCCCGTGGTCACCGCCAACAAGGCCCTGATCGCCCATCATGGCGCGCACCTAGCGGCGCTCGCCGAGACCGGCGGCGCGCCCCTGCTCTTCGAGGCGGCCGTCATGGGCGGCACGCCGGCGGTGAAGATGCTGCGCGAGGCCATGGTGGGCGACGAGGTGCGGCTCGTTGCCGGCATTCTCAACGGTACGTGCAATTATATTTTGACTCAGATGGAGGCGACCGGACGCGCCTTCGCCGATATTCTCGCCGAGGCCCAGCGGCTGGGCTACGCCGAGGCCGATCCAATCATGGATATCGGCGGCTTCGACGCCGGCCACAAGATCGCCATTCTGGCCGCCCTGGCGTTCGGTCGCGCGCCGACCTTCGAGGCCGCGGAGATCGAGGGCATCGAGACGATCGAACCTCTCGACATCCGCATGGTCCGGGACCTCGGCTATTGCATCAGGCTGATCGCTTCGGCGACTCGTTCGTCCGAAGGCGTCTCAGTTCGGGTGCGCCCAACCTTGGTCCCGCTCGATCACCCTCTGGCGCGGGTGGGAGGGGTTTCGAACGCGCTGTTCATCGAAGGCCGCTGGATTGGACGCATATTCATTCAGGGTCCCGGGGCCGGGGCCGGTCCCACGGCCGCCGCGGTGGCGGCGGACATCGCCGACGTGATGACGGGCGCGGCGCGGCCCGTATTCCAGGCGCCGGCGTGCTCCCTGCGATCGTTCGCGTCGCGGGACGCCGCTTCAACCCCAGGGCGCTTCTACCTACGTCTGCTGGTTCGCGACGAACCGGGCGTGATCGCTTCGGTCACCGAGAGCCTGGGCGTCGCGGGGGTCTCCATCGACAGCTTCCTGCAAAGGCCGGTCGAGGAGGGCAGGGGCGTGCCGATCGTGCTCACCACCCACGTTGTCGTCGAATCGGTGCTAAGCCAAGCGACGCGCCGCATGGCCGCCCTGGCGGCGCTCCTCGCGGCGCCCCGGGCGATCCGCATCGCCGACATTTGAGATTCAGGTGCATAAGAGCAAAACAATTTTTCTGGAGACGTTCATGGATTCGCAGGTTCTGGATCGCGCCTTGATCATGGAGGCGGTTCGCGTCAGCGAGGCGGCGGCCATCGCGGCCTGGGCCCTGGCTGGGCGGGGCGATGAAAAGGCCGCCGATCAGGCGGCGGTGGACGCCATGCGCTCGGCCCTCAACGAGCTGGAGATCGACGGAGTCATCGTCATCGGCGAGGGTGAGCGTGACGAAGCGCCCATGCTCTACATCGGCGAGCGGGTGGGGAAGGGAACGGGCCCGCGCGTCGATATCGCCCTCGATCCCCTGGAGGGCACGACCTTGACGGCCAAGGCCATGGCGGGGGCGCTGGCGGTGATGGCGTGGGCGCCGGCGGGCACGATGTTGAATGCGCCGGACACCTACATGGACAAGATCGCCTGCGGCCCTGGCTATCCCGCCGGCCTGCTGGATCTCGATCGCGGCGCGGCGGACAACGCCCGCGCGCTGGCCGCCGCCAAGGGCGTCGATATCGCCGAGATCACCGTCTGTGTCCTCGACCGCCCGCGTCACGCCGAGATCATCGCTTCCCTGCGCGCGGCCGGCGCCCGGGTGCATCTGATCACCGACGGCGACGTGGCCGGTGTGATGAAC
>JALYTR010000116.1 GCA_030854165.1 Pseudomonadota bacterium
TCGTACCGCTGCCCGGCGGCACCATGAACATGCTGCCCAAGGCGCTCTACGGGGCCAGGGCATGGCCCGAGGCCCTCGCCGACACCCTGGCGAACCCGGAGATTCACCATGTCAGCGGTGGCATGGCGGGCGAACACGCGTTTTTCGTCGCCGCCTTGCTGGGAGGCCCAACCCTGTGGGCCGACGCCCGCGAGGCGGTTCGGGCCGGACATCTCATCGAGGCGGCCAAGCGCGCGGTGACGGCGGCGCGGCGCAGCTATTCCGAGCCGCTCGACTACGAATTCGGCGACACCCTTCGCGGCGCGGCAGAGGCCGTCGCCGTGGTTTGCCCCCTGATCTCCAAGGTGATGAACGAGGATGAGCCGATGCTCGAGGCAGCGGCCATCGACCCCGAAACGGCGGGCGAGACCCTGCGTCTCGGGTTCCACGCTCTATTCGACGGATGGCGCGCCGATCCCACCGTCAAGCGCGCCAAGGTCCGGAGGCTGCGGGTTACCGGCCACGGAGGCGTGCCGGTGATCGTCGATGGCGAGAAGGTGCGCATGGGGCGGGTCGTCGATATCATCTTCACTCCCCTGGCCTTCCGCGCCTTGATTCCGACGCGACAGGAAGAGACGCCGGCTCCGCCAGCGCCGGCGTGACACTGGCGAGACGCCGGCGATTGTGCTTGAGATGGCTACAAAGCTGACGCGAGGCCGCCGTGACGGTACTGGACATTCCCTCCCGAGCCGCCGCGCCGGCGCCCCCTCCCCTCTTCCGACCCCTGATTCCCGCCTGGGCCGCATTGCGCGAATTGACGCCGGTGCCGCTGATCGTCGGCATGCTGCTGGGGATCGTGTTCGGCGCGTCCTCGCTCTATCTGGTGCTGAAGGTCGGCCTGACGGTGAGCGCCTCCATTCCCGTGGCGGTGATCTCCATCACCCTGTTCCGCCTGGCCGGCAAGATGGGCTTCCGGCCGGTCAGCATCCTCGAACACAACATCGTCCAGACCGCCGGCTCGGCGGGGGAATCCATCGCCTTCGGCATCGGGGTGACAATGCCGGCGATCATGATCCTGGGATTCGACCTGGAGATCGGGCGGGTCATGCTGGTGGCGATCCTGGGCGGCCTGCTGGGTATCCTGATGATGATTCCCCTGCGCCGCGCCCTGATCGTGCAGCAGCACGGCGTCCTCAAATATCCCGAAGGCACCGCCTGCGCCGAGGTGCTCAAGGCCGGCGCGACTCCAGAGGAACGGGCCCTGGGCCGCGCCGACGCGGAAAGCGCCGTCGATCGCGAAGCCGTCCAGTCCGGGGCCGGGGCCATCTTCGCCGGGTTCGGCGCCGGCGTGATCTACAAACTGGCCATGGAGGCGTTCAAGCTCTGGAAGGACATCCCGGAAAAAGTGTTCGGCGCGCCCCTCGCGGCGGGTTCGATCTCCGCCGAGATCTCGCCCGAACTGCTGGGCGTCGGCTACATCATCGGCCCCAAGATCGCCTCGACCATCGCCGCCGGCGGGGTGCTGGCCTATCTGTTCCTGATCCCGGCCATCCGCTTTTTCGGCGCCTCGGCGGGAATCATCGCGCCTGGCACGACGCCGATCGCCAAGATGGCGCCCGACGATATCCGCGGCGCCTATGTCCTTTACATCGGGGCCGGGGCGGTGGCGGTGGCCGGCATCATCAGCCTGTTTCGATCCCTCCCGATGATCTGGCGCGGCATCGCCGGGGGAGTGACCGACTGGCGCGCCCAGCGCAAGGAAACCGTGGCCCGCGAGCCGACCCTTCGCACCGACCGTGACCTGTCGCCGAAGATCGTGGCCCTCGGCCTGATCGCCCTGGTGGCCGGCATACTCCTGGCCCATTCGCTGCGCATGAACATCCTGGGCGCCCTGCTGATCGTGCTCTTCGGCTTCCTCTTCGTCACCGTGTCCTCGCGCCTGACCGGAGAGATCGGCTCCTCGTCCAATCCAATCTCGGGGATGACCGTGGCGACCCTGCTGCTCACCTGCCTGGCTTTTCTGGCGCTCGGCTGGACGGGGCCGACCTACTACGTCACCGCCCTTTCAGTGGGCGGCATCGTCTGCGTCGCCGCCTCCAACGGCGGGACCACGTCGCAGGATCTCAAGACCGGGTTCCTGATCGGATCGACGCCACGCGCCCAGCAGATCGCCATCCTGTGCGGCGCCTTTGCCTCCGCGCTGGTGCTGGGGCCGATCCTCCTGGCCCTGAACGACGCCTCCACCATCTATGTGCCTCTCGGCGTCCACGCCCCTGCCGCTGTCGTCGCGCCCGCGACCGGCTCCCAGAACGCTCAGCCAGCCTGGCGCGTGGCGCCCGCCGTGCTGGCCACGTTGCCCCTCGAACAGATCAAGGGCCCTCAGCACCGGAGCGACACCTCCACCTACCGGGTCTTTCAGAAGACCGACGAGGTCGGTGGCCCGGCCGGACGCTATCTGATCGACGCCGCCGGCGCGCCGGCCTATCTGGTCGATCCGGGCATCAACGGCACTCACCGAACCCGTCCCGACGGCACCCAGGTCAACAAGTTCGCCGCCCCCAAGGCGACCTTGATGAGCTACATCATCAAAGGCATTCTCAACCAGCAACTTCCGTGGACCCTGGTCATCCTGGGCGGAATGATCGCCATCATCCTGGAGATGTGCGGCATCGGCTCGCTGGCCTTCGCTGTGGGGGTGTACCTGCCCCTCTCATCGTCCTCGCCGATCTTCATCGGTGGCGCGATCCGCTGGCTGGTCGATCGGCATCTGAAGCGCCGCTTCGCCGCCGCCAATCTGACTCCCACCGAGTTGATCGCCGAGTCCGACAAGAGTCCGGGCGTCCTGGTGGCGTCCGGCTATATCGCCGGCGGGGCGATCGCCGGCATCGGCATCGCCTTCATGGCCGGCGCCCTCACCGACTTCAACCAGAAGGTCACCGACTTCATGACGGCGACTAATCCGTTCTTCGCCGGTCCATGGTCCGATCTCCTGGCCCTCATCCCCTTCGCCTGCCTGATCGCCGGGCTCTATCTGGCCGGGCGGATGGCCAAGGGGGCCGAGGCCGGCACATCCTCGATTCGCCGGTAGAGAACCCGTGGCCAGTCTCGGCCGCATGATCGCCGACGCCCGCAATGTCACCGTCTTCAGCGGCGCGGGAATCTCCACGGAATCCGGCGTGCCCGATTTCCGCAGCCCCGGCGGTGTCTGGAGCCGGATGAAGCCGATCACCTTCCAGGATTTCATGGCCAGCGAGGCCGCCCGGCGCGAAGCCTGGACGCGGGCCTTCACCGGCGCGGCCGGCTGGACCGGCGCAATGCCCAACGCCGGGCACTTCGCCGTGGCGGCCCTGGTCGCCCAGGGCAAGGCCGACGCCATCATCACCCAGAACGTCGACAATTTGCACCAGGATTCGGGCGTGCCGACGGACAAGGTGATCGAGCTGCACGGAAACGCCAGCTACGCGACCTGCCTCGTCTGCGGCCTGCGCCACGAACTCGAAACCCTAAAGGCGCCCTTTCTCGACCGCGGCGACATTCCCGCCTGCCGGAGCTGCGGCGGCCCGGTCAAGACGGCGACCATCTCGTTCGGCCAGCCGATGCCGGAGGAGGCCATGGCTCGCGCCCGCGCCGCCGCCCTGGCCTGCGACCTCTTCCTGGTGCTGGGCTCATCGCTGGTGGTGTTCCCCGCCGCCGCCTTTCCGCTGCTGGCCAGGCGCAATGGCGCCAAGCTCGCCATCGTCAATCGCGAGGCGACCGATCAGGACGGCCTGGCGGATCTGGTGCTGCACGAAGAGATCGGGGCGACGATGACGGACGCAGTCTCGGCCACAAGAGATTAAGGGCCAGGCCGCCCAGAACCAGTGCGGCGGCGGCGAGCTTCCAGGCCGGCAGGGGCTCGGCGAGCAGCCACGCCGAGGCGGCGATGCCGAACACCGGCACGAGCAAGGAAACGGGCGTGATGGTGGCGGCTGGATGGCGGGCCAGCAGCCAGGCCCAGGCGGCATAGCCGAACAGGGTGTTGGCGCCCGATTGCCACAGAACCGCCGCCCAGGCGCCGGGGTCGGCGTGGCGCAAAGCATCGGCGATGGTTGGCCAGCCCTCGAACACCAGCGACAGGATCAGCAGCGGCGGGATCGAGAAGAGACTCGACCAGACCATGTAGGCGAGCATGTTCGCGCCGGGGCTGCGCCTGGCCACCATGTTGCCGCCCGCCCAGCACAGGGCCGCGCCCAGGACCATGGCGAGGCCAAGCGGCGTGTTGCCGGTCCCGGCATGGAGGGCGATGATCCCGATGCCGATGACCGCCAAGATCAGGGCGAAGACCTGGAACGGCGCGATCCGCTCGCCGGTGAGGTGCATCGAAAAGCCGATGGTGAAAACCACCTGGGTCTGGACCACCAGGGACGCCAGGCCCGGCGAGATGTGGCCATTCATGGCGATGAACAGCAGGCCGAACTGCCCGGCCCCGATCAGCATCCCGTAGACGGCCAGATCGCGCCACGGCGCCACCGGCCGCTTGATAAAGAGGGCGGCGGGGGCGAAGGCGAAGGCGAAGCGCAGGGTCGCCAGCAGCAGCGGCGGCAGCTCCCGCAGCGCCACCTTGATGACCACGAAGTTGGAGCCCCACACCGCCACCACGGCCAGGGCCAGAAGGGCGTGTCGCCACGGCAGGGCGGCGGGCGCGGGGCGCGACGGGAGGGCCATGGGGCGGTTATGGCTTATGGGGGATTTGTTCAAAAGGCGGTCGCCGCGTGTCAACTGGGATTAAGCGCGTCGGCGTGAGGGCGTGGTTGCAATCGGCTCGCGGATCGGGCCACCTAGAGACCCGCGGGGTAAGACATGCCAGCCGATTTCGAAACCTATTTTCGCGCGCTGGCCGCCACCGCCATCGACGACAAGACCGAGCACATGGATCGGGCGGCGTTGCAGACGCTGCTGCAGGCCGCTTGCGACGACGCCGAGCCGGGCGCGCGCGTCCTGCACGAACCCCGACGCGACAAGGGCGGGGCCGGCTCCCCGGATTTCAAGATCGTCCGCGCCGGGCGGATCGCCGGCTATGTCGAGGTCAAGCCAATCGACGAGAACCTGTCGAAGGTTCTGAAATCGGACCAGATCAAGAAATACAAAACCCTCTCCGACAATATCATCGTCACCGACTATCTGACCCACTACCGCCGCGTCCTCACGCTCGACGAGATTGACCATGTGGGGGCGGTGGCGGACGCCCTGGCGTTCACGATCGAGCAGATGGCCGCCATCGACATCGCCTATCGCAAGGCCTTCCCCGATCGCGGATAGTCCCCCATAAGAGCGGTCCTTCCCCCCTTGCGGGGGAAGGTGGCGCGCGAGCGCCGGATGGGGGGTGCTTCCCCGGCGCTGGATCGTTGGCGCACCCCCACCCCCAACCCCTCCCCGCAGGGGGGAGGGGAAGGCTCGCACTTTGGCCGACGACGGGCCATCATCGCGGCGTGGAATCGATTCGCGCCGTGAACCAGCCTGATCTTTTCGGCGCCGAAGCGCCGGCGGCCTGGCGGCCTGATCCGGCCAAGGTCCGCGCTCGCCTGGAGCGCATCCTTGGCTAGGCGCGGGCGGCGGACACCCTGCCCTGGGAATGCAGCCAAGCCAGCCTCTATCGGATCATCGTGCCGGACATGACCCGCTACCTTCCCGACGATGAAGCCGCCGCTTGGCGCGCCGAATTCGAGGCCCAGTTGGGGCGGCTGGAGACGACTCCCTAAGGCGTTGGGCGAGCCGGTCGGCGGCCGGCGGCAACCGCGGGCGGTCGCGACGATGGGCTTTTATCGCCTGATCGCATCGACCCTCCCATTCCGCGCAGGCCGGCCGCCTTCCATTCCAGGATTTCATCGGTGGATATGGGCGCGCCTATGCGCCGAGACGCATCTCTCCTCAGGCGCGCCAAGGCTTCCCGCGCCTTTTCCGTGTTTAGTCTCTCGCTCATCGCAAGGAGCAGTTTATCGACCGGTTGGCTACCCTTCAATGAGCCAATCCATGGCGACTCCAACGCCCCGCTTGAATGTCGCGCCGCGCCCTTTAGGGTGGCCCTCGATTTGAACAACTGTTTAAAGGGGCGAATCGCGCCTCTTCCGGAGCCCCGTCTGAATGTCCAAGCGTTTCGAAGGCACGGCTGATTATGTGGCCACCGACGATCTGAAGATCGCGGTGAAAGCCGCCATCGCCCTGGAGCGACCGCTGCTCATCAAGGGCGAGCCCGGAACCGGCAAGACGGTGCTGGCCTATGAGATCGCCAAGGCGCTGGAGGCGCCCCTGATCACCTGGCATATCAAATCGACCACCAAGGCCATGCAGGGGCTCTATGAATACGAGGCGGTCACCCGCCTGCGCGACAGCCAGCTGGGCGATGAACGGGTGAAAGACGTTTCCAACTACATCAAGCGCGGCAAGCTGTGGGAGGCGTTCGATTCCGAGGAGCGGCCGGTGCTGCTGATCGACGAGATCGACAAGGCCGACATCGAATTTCCCAACGACCTGCTGCAGGAACTCGATCGGATGGAGTTCTATGTCTATGAGACCAACGAGACGATCAAGGCCAAGATTCGCCCGGTCGTCCTGATCACCTCCAACAACGAGAAGGAACTGCCCGACGCCTTTCTGCGCCGCTGCTTCTTCCACTACATCCGTTTCCCCGACGAGGAGACCATGCGCGCCATCATCGACGTGCACTATCCGGGCATCAAGCAGAAGCTGGTCGGCGAAGCCCTGCGCATCTTCTACGACATGCGCAAGGTGCCCGGGCTGAAGAAGAAGCCCTCCACCTCCGAACTCCTCGATTGGCTCAAGCTGCTGATGGTGGAGGACATCGATGACGCCGCCCTGCGCGAACGCGATCCCACCAGGCTGATCCCGCCCCTGCACGGCGCCCTCCTGAAGAACGAGCAGGACGTGCACCTCTTCGAACGCTTGGCC
>JALYTR010000117.1 GCA_030854165.1 Pseudomonadota bacterium
GAGGAGGCCCAGGCGCGCTTCGAGGTCGGCGAGATCACCCGCACCGACGTCGCCCAGACCCAGGCCAGCGTGGCGGCGGCCCAGGCCCAGCTCTCGGCCGCCCAGGCGCAGCTCGCCAACAGCCGGGCCAGCTACGCCGCCGTGGTCGGGCAAAACCCGGGAACCCTGGCGCCCGAGCCGTCTCTGGTCAAACTCCTGCCGGCCAGTGTCGATCAGGCCTTTGACGCCGCCGAACACAACAATCCGCAGATCCGCCAGTCGGACTACACCGAACAGGCCAGCGCGGCGCGCGTGGCGGCGGCCAAGGCCCAGACCCGCCCGAGCTTCGGCCTGCAGGCCACCTTGGGCTACGGGGGCGGGATGATCGGGCCGGGCTCTCCATTCGTCAATTACAGCCACGATATCTCGGCCACGGCGGTGGCCACCTTTCCGTTGTTCACCGGCGGCCTGACGTCCTCGCAGATCCGCCAGGCGGCCGAGAACAACAACGTCGATCGGATCGGCATCGAGGTCACCCGCCGGCAGATCCTGTTGCTGGTCTCGGAGGCCTGGAACCAGCTTCTGGGGGCCAGGGCCGCCCTGGCCTCCAACGAGGTGCAGGTGCGCGCCGCCAACATCGCCTTCGAAGGCACCCGCCTGGAGGCCCAGGTCGGCCTGCGCACCACCCTCGATGTCTTGATCACCGAACAGAACCTCAGCAACGCCCAGTTGGCCCTGGTCAATTCGCGCCATGACGAATACCTCGCCGGCGCCGTCCTTCTGGCCGCCACCGGATCCCTGTTCGCCGAAAATCTCACCCCCGGAACGCCGATCTACGATCCCAGGGCCAATTTCGACCACGTCCGCCACGCCTGGGGCTGGACGCCCTGGGCGCCGGCCGTCTCGGCCATCGATCATCTGGGCGCGCCGCCCATCGTCGAACGCCCCGCGCCGGTCGCGCCGCCTTCCGGCCCGTAAAGGAGTGAACGCCGAAATTCGCCCGTCGAGCGTTCGGCGCAAATTGCCGGATCGGTTCGGGACGCGTATCAAGGCCGGCCAAACCGTTTTTCTTCTCCGAAAGCCAGGGTCCGCCGCAATGCCCGACACGACCGCCCCAGAAGCCTCCATGGACGAGATCCTGGCCTCGATCCGCCGGATCGTCTCCGAAGACGAGGCGCCGGCCGCGCCCGATGCAAAGGCCGGCGACTCCGATGTTCTCGAACTGACCGACAAGGTTCCGGAGACGCCAGCGGGAAAGCCCCCCGTCGCCAAGAACGACGCTGCGTCCGTGGGGCGGCCCGACGAAGCGCTCACCGGCGACGCCGCGGCCAGCGCCACGGCGGCTTCGTTCGAGACCCTGAAGAGCGCCGCCGACAGCGACGCCAAGGCCCGGGCGACCATGGCCCTGCCGCCGCCCGGCCGCAGTCTCGAGGATGTTACCCGCGAGCTGCTGCGCCCGCTCCTGAAGGCGTGGCTGGACGAGCATCTGCCGACCATCGTCCAGGCCAGCGTGGAAGAGGAAGTGGCGCGCATCGCGCGGGGTCGGGTACGCTAAAGGCCCGTTCCGCTCCGGCCAGGTCCGGAGCGGGTTCCTCATTGCCCTTGGACCGGCCCGGTTTGGCGCCGGCCGCCTCTTTAGCGAACCTCCCGATGCTCGAAAAAGCCTTCGACCCCAAGACCGCCGAGCCGCGCCTCTACCGTCAGTGGGAGGCGTCCGGCGCTTTCATGCCGAGCGAAGATCCGGCCGCGCCGCCGTTTTCCATGGCCATTCCGCCGCCCAACATCACCGGCGCCCTGCACATCGGCCATGCCCTCAACTGCACCCTGCAGGACGTGCTAGCCCGCTTTGCCCGCATGCGCGGCGCGGCGGTTCTGTGGCTGCCGGGAACCGATCACGCCGGCATCGCCACTCAGATGGTGGTGGAGCGCCAGCTAGCCGCCGAGGGCAACATCGGCCGCCGCGATCTGGGCCGCGACGCCTTCGTCGAGCGGGTCTGGGCCTGGAAGGCCAGGTCGGGCGGAACAATCGTCGAGCAGCTTCGCCGCCTGGGCGCCTCCTGCGACTGGAGTCGCCAGCGCTTCACCCTGGACGAAGGCCTCTCGGCGGCGGTTCGCAAAGTGTTTGTCGCCCTTTACCGGGAAAAGCTGATCTATCGCGACAAGCGCCTGGTGAATTGGGACCCGCACTTCCAGACCGCCATTTCGGACCTGGAGGTCGAGCAGCGTGAGGTGGACGGCTGCTACTGGCATTTCGCCTACCCCCTGGAGGACGGTTCTGGGGAGATCGTCGTCGCCACCACCCGTCCCGAGACCATGCTTGGCGACGCCGCCGTCGCGGTCCATCCAAAGGACGAACGGTACAGATCTCTTATCGGCAAGTGCGTGCGCCTGCCCATTGTCGGGCGGCCGATTCCCATCATCGCCGACGACTACGCCGATCCGGAAAAGGGCTCCGGCGCGGTGAAGATCACCCCGGCCCACGATTTCAACGACTTCAAGGTCGGCCAGCGGCATCGACTGCCGATGATCAACATCTTCGACGCCTTCGCGCGGGTGAACGACAACGCGCCGGCGGCCTATCGCGGCCTCGACCGAATGGCGGCGCGCGCCAAGGTGGTGGCGGAATTCGAGGCCCTTGGCCTGCTGCGCGGTATCGAGAAGACCCGCCATTTCGTGCCGCACGGCGACCGCTCCGGTGTGGCCGTCGAGCCCTATCTCACCGACCAGTGGTGGGTGGACGCGGCGACCCTGGCCGGCCCGGCCATCGCGGCCGTGGAGGACGGGCGCACCGTCTTCGAGCCCCGAAATTGGGAAAAGACCTATTTCGACTGGCTGCGCAATATCGAGCCCTGGTGCATTTCGCGCCAACTGTGGTGGGGCCATCGCATCCCCGCCTGGTTCGGTCCCGACGGACGCATCTTCGTGGCGGAGGACGAGGCGGGAGCGAAAGTCGCCGCGCTCGAACACTACGGACGCGACGAGCCGCTGCGCCAGGACGAGGATGTGCTGGACACTTGGTTCTCCTCGGCCCTGTGGCCCTTCTCGACCCTCGGCTGGCCCGAACCAACCGCCGATCTGAAGCGCTTCTATCCCACCGACACCTTGGTCACCGGCTTCGACATCATCTTTTTCTGGGTCGCCCGGATGATGATGATGGGCCTGCATTTCACCAGCCAGGTCCCGTTCCGCCGCGTGTTCATCAACGCCCTGATCCGCGACGCGGAAGGGGCCAAGATGTCCAAGTCCAAGGGCAATGTCATGGATCCCCTGGCCCTGGTGGACGCCTATGGCGCCGACGCTCTGCGCTTCACCCTGACCGCCATGTCCGGCCAGGCGCGCGATATCAAATTATCGACACAGCGCATTGAAGGTTATCGTAATTTCGGCACCAAACTGTGGAACGCCGCGCGCTTCTGCGAAATGAACGGCTGCATCGCCGTCGAGGGGTTCGATCCGGGCGTGGCGACCCGAACCGCCAACCGCTGGATTGCCGGCGAGACCGTCAAGGCGTCGCGCGCCATCACCGCCGCTCTGGACGCATGCGCCTTCGACGACGCGGCCGGCGCTCTCTACCGTTTCGTCTGGAATATCTATTGCGACTGGTTTCTCGAACTCGCCAAACCGATCCTGAACGGCGCCGACGAGGCGGCGAGGGATGAGACACGGGCCATGGCCGCCTGGGTGCTGGATGTCATCCTTCGCCTGCTGCACCCGATCATGCCCTTCCTTACCGAGGAACTTTGGGGCAAGACCGCCGCCGCGCCGCGCAAGGATTTGCTGATCGCGACCGCCTGGCCCGATCTTTCCGATAGCTATCTGGACTTGGGCGCCGAGGCCGAGATCGGATGGCTGGTGGCGCTGGTCACCGAGGTTCGCCAGCTCCGCGCCGAGATGAACGTCCCGCCGGCCGCACGCCCGGCCCTGGCCGTGATCGGCGCCGGCGAGGCCTCGCGCCTGCGCCTGGCGCGCCATCGCGACCTGATCCTCAGCCTCGCCCGCCTGAGCAAGGTCGAAGAGGCGCCGGTCGCCCCGCCTGGCTCGGCTCTCTTCGTCATCGGCGAGGCCACCGCCGCCCTGGCCATCGCCCAGCACATTGATCTCGCCGCCGAGGCGGCGCGCCTCGCCAGGGAGATCGCCGCCCACGCCGCCGACATCGACCGCACCGCGCGCAAACTCGACAATCCCGACTTCATCGCGCGGGCGCCGGAGGCGGTCGTCGATGAAAACCGCGAACGCCTGGCCGAAGCCCAGAACGCCAAGAGCCGCCTGGAGGCGGCGCGGGAGAGGCTGGAAGCATTGGCCTGAATCCCGGCCCCGATCAGGCGCGCAGCCAGTTCTCGCCGCGCAGGTTCTCGACCCGCCCGAACTCGCGTGCGTTGTCGGTGACGATGACGCACCCTTGGGCGACGGCCTGGGCGGCGATCAGCAGGTCGTTGCCGCCGATCGGCGTTCCGGCCTGTTCGAGCCGGCAGCGGATCGCTCCATAGACCACATCCGCGGGTGCCTCGAAGGGGAGGATATCGATCGCGCCAAGTATGGCCTCGAGTTGGCTGGCAAGCCGCGCCGATCCGCGTTTTTCGGCCCCGTAGCGCAATTCGGCGGCGACGATGATGCTCGTGCACACAGCCGCCTCGCCGACCTCCCTGATCCGCGCGGCTATGACCCCGCCTGGATGACGGACCAGGTCGGAGAGGATATTGGTGTCCAGCAGATAGCGCGTCACAGGGCGATCGGATCGAGGGCCAGTTCACCGATGGGCGCGAAGTCGTCGTCGAGAGGCGCGAGGTCCGCCAGCACGGCCAGCAGGGATCGAGGCGCGGCTGGCTCTATGACCAGAGCTTCGCCCTCCTTTCTCATCACCGCGCTCTCGCCCGGCAACTCGAAGGCGCGCGGGATCCGCACCGCCTGATTGCGGCCGTTGCGGAATAACTTGACCTGCCGGGTCCCACTCATGATCGCCTCCTTTGGCCTATGTCCAGGCATATGCCAGAATTGCCGGACTGTCATTCTCAAAAAACATCGGACCGGGCCGCGTCGCCGCGCGATCGACGAGATCCTGGCCGGCTTTACACTGGCGCCCACCGCATGCTTGTTCGGCCCTGCCGAATCCCAAGGAACCGCCCGCCATGACCGACGCCGCCACCCTCGCCAAGCCGGTCTGGCCGGCCATGACCATCGCCCAGGCTCACGCCCTGCTCACAGCGCCTAGCTCTCCCTGCGAAATGGAGGAAATGGCTATCGGCGGTCTGAAAATCCGCGTGTGGAAGAACGCCCCGCCGTCCTTGCGCGCTGTGCTGGAAGCCTCGCGGGCGCATGCCGGCAAGATGTTTCTGGTCCACGAGGACGAGCGGGTCACCTTCGAGGCCTTCCATCGCGCCGTGGCCGCCTTCGCCCACGAATTGAGGGCCCGCGGGGTGGAGAAGGGTGATCGCGTGGCCATCGTCATGCGCAACATCCCCGAATGGCCGGTCGCCTTCTACGCCGCCGCCGCCCTCGGGGCGATCGTCACCCCGCTCAACGCCTGGTGGACGGGGTCGGAGCTCGAATACGGCCTGATCGATTCGGGCGCCAAGGTCGTGGTCGTCGACGCCGAGCGCCTGGAGCGACTGGCCGAGCACCTGCCCCGCTGTCCCGACCTCAAACGGATCTACGTCTGCCGCGAGGATGACGAGATCGCCAATCCGCTTATCGCCAAACTGGAGTCGGTCATCGGCGCCCCGGGCGACTGGGCGAGCCTGCCCGATCGCGCTCTGCCGCCCGCCGACATCGGTCCCGAGGACGACGCGACCATCTTCTACACCTCCGGCACCACCGGAAAGCCCAAAGGCGCCCTGGCCAGCAACCGCAACATCACCTCCAACATCATGGCCGCCGCCTGTTCGGCGGCCCGCGCCTTCCTGCGCCGGGGAGAGGCGCCGCCGGCGCCCGACCCCGACGGTCCCCAGCGCGCCAGCCTGCTCTCGGTGCCGTTCTTCCACGCGACGGGGTGCTTCGCGATCCTCAACCCGAGCCTCTTCGCCGGCGCCAAGCTGGTGATGATGCGCAAGTGGGATCCGGTGCGCGCCTTCGAACTGATCGAGCGCGAGAAGATCACCATGGCCGGCGGCGTGCCGACCATCGCCTGGCAGTTGATCGAGCATCCTCTGCGTGGAAACTACGATCTCTCGTCACTGGAGAACGTCGCCTATGGCGGCGCACCTTCCGCCCCCGAACTGGTGCGCAGGATTCGCGAGGCCTTCCCCAAATCCGCCGCCGGCAACGGCTGGGGCATGACCGAAACCTCGGCGACCGCGTCCAGCAACGGCGCCGAGGACTACGAGCATCGCCCCGATTCCTGCGGGCCCGCCGTGCCGGTCACCGATCTGAAGATCATGACCCTCGAGGGCGACCGGGAACTTTCCACCGGCGAGGTGGGCGAGCTGTGGTGCCGCGGCCCGCAGGTGGTGAAGGGCTATTGGAACAATCCAGAGGCGACGGCCGAGACCTTCGTGGACGGCTGGGTCAAGACCGGCGATCTGGCCCGCCTGGACGCGGAGGGCTTCTGCTTCATCATCGACCGCGCCAAGGACATGCTGATCCGCGGCGGCGAGAACATCTACTGCATCGAGGTGGAGAACGTCCTCTTCGACCACCCGGCGGTGATGGACGCCGCCCTGGTCGGCATTCCCCACAAGACCCTCGGCGAAGAGCCGGGCGCGGTGGTCACGTTGAAGCCCGGCGCCGCGGCCACGGAGGACGAACTGCGCGCCTTCGTCGCCGAGCGCCTCGCCGCCTTCAAGGTCCCGGTCAAGGTCATCTTCTGGCCCGAGACCCTGCCCCGCAACGCCAACGGCAAGATCGTCAAGAGCGAACTGCGCGCTCTGTTCATCGAAGGGGCCTAGATACGGCGCCCGGAGCGCGGGCGTCCCGCCCGCGTCTTTGGTTCGTCGCGGGCGGGACG
>JALYTR010000499.1 GCA_030854165.1 Pseudomonadota bacterium
CATATCGGGCGCCGCGCCGCCACGCTGGATCGGCGCGGCGCCGCGGCCGATGCCGGTCAGGACCGCCGCGAGGGCCCGACCGATTGGGCGTGGCGTCGCGCCGGTAATGAGCCCTAGCATCGGAGCCGACAGGATGGCGCCGGCGAAACGCGCCTCGCCCCCGGCAAGGGCCAGCAGGGTCAGGCAGCCGCCCATGGAGTGGCCGAGGGCGACCCAGGGCTTGGGCAAGCGCGTTTCGAAGGCGGCGAGGAGCGCGCCGTAGTCGGTGAGGAAATCGCGGTGTCCGGCGGCGTGACCCAAGGCGCGGTCGGCCAGCAGCCGGTGCGACAGGCCCTGGCCGCGCCAGTCGTGGACCAGGACAGCAAAGCCGTGGGCGTTCAGCACCTCGACGACCTCGAAATACTTCTCGATCGGTTCGGTGCGCCCGGGACTGACCACCACCGAGGCGCGGGGGCTTTGCGGCGGAACGAAGAGCGCCGCCCTCAGGCGCGCTCCGCCCGCGCCCATGAACCACTCCGCCGCGCCGCCGCTCGGGATCGGCGCGCCAGGGGTGGCGACGAGAGGCGCCGCTTGGCTCAAGCCATCTTGGAAAAGAGGGCCTGCATCTTGCTCTGCAGGCTCATCGCCAAGCCCATGTCGGAAAGCTGCAGCTTGCCGGTCATCACCGCGGTCATGGCGTCGAGCTTGCCCTCGCCCATGGCTGTCAAATCGTCCAGAGCAATGGTCATGGTGAGGTCGGCCGGCTTGTCCTCATTGCTCACCGTCCCGCCGTCGATGAACACGAAACCCTCGCCTTTCAGGTTGAATTTCAAGGTCTTGCCAAGGTCGGCATCAGCGCCAACGGCGCCTCTGATCCGGTCGGTGACTTCCTGGAGCGTGGCCATGAACGATGATCTCCTTGGCGTTGGATGCGTTTAAACCCGCCTAGCCCGGTCGCGTCGCCGGCGCAAGTGAACATCGTTCAGACCGCCCGGCCGCCGCTCTTGAAGCCCCTCGTCCAGCGCCTAACTAACAGAGCGGAGGCGCCGGCGATCCGGGCCTTCCGGGCGCTCCGCGAGGCCAGAGTCGGCTCGCTGGAGGCTCGTCCATCAACGCAGACCTTGCTTATGAGCAAAGAAGGATGCCGAACATGCGCACCATCGATTTTTCCCCCCTCTACCGCTCCGTCGTGGGCTTCGACCGGCTGGCCGACATGCTCGATGCGGCCAGCATCGAGACAGCCGGCGGCTATCCTCCGTACAATATCGAGCGAACCGGCGAGAACGCCTACCGCATCGAAATGGCGGTGGCCGGATTCAAGACCAAGGATCTGACCATCGAGATCAAGGAAAACCTGCTCACCGTCCAGGGCCGCAAGACCGATGGCGAGGAAGCCAAGCGCTACCTTCATCGCGGCCTCGCCGAGCGCAACTTCGAGCGCCGGTTCCAATTGGCCGACTATGTGGTGGTGACCAGCGCCGAGCTCGCCGACGGGCTGCTGTCGCTGTCGCTGCAGCGCGAGCTTCCCGAGGCGCTCAAGCCGCGCCGGATCGAAATCTCCACCGGCAAGACCGCCGAGCTGATCGAAGCCGACAAGGCGGCCTAACCGACCTCGACCCGTCAGGGATCGGAAGGGCGGCGCTGCTACGCGCCGCCCTTTTTCGTGTCGGGCCCTCACGGCCGGGCTCGAGCCCTTTGGCGCGCACCGTTCCAGGCTTCCGATGAATGGGCTCTAATTTGGGATCGAGTTTGGGATGATGTCCCCCAATGCGTTCCACTCAGATGGGGGCCCCGGCCGCGCTTTGCCCCGGACGCGGGACTCGGCCTAAACTGCAGCGGAGCGGCGATCATGCGCCACACGAACTCGTCGCGGCTACATCCGCTCTCCTCCTCAAGAACGCTCTTGGGTGTGTATCGACCGTCCCCGCAAAAGGGCTCTTTCTGGACCGATCAAAGATGACAACAGGCCCTTTCGATACAGCCAAGATCTTTGAGCAGTTGGAGAAGAGCGACGACAGATCGGTCGCGATTGTGGGAGCGGCGGTCGTCGAAGATGCTTTATTCTACGCAATATGCACGAAGCTAGGCGTCAATGCGTGGAGTGCTCAAGCCAAAGAGCTGCAAGAGGATCGCGGGCTGCTTGGAAC
>JALYTR010000118.1 GCA_030854165.1 Pseudomonadota bacterium
CGCCCAGGGTGGGCCCAAAGCACATGGAATAGCCGAAGGCGAACCACAGCACGGTGGTCCAGCACAGGCTCACGAAGCTCTGGAACATGATGGTCAGCACATTCCTGCGCCCCACCAGTCCGCCATAGAAGAAGGCCAGCCCCGGGGTCATCAGCATGACCAGGCTCGCGCAGATCAGCATGAAGGCGGTGTTGCCGGTGTCGATCACGGGTGGCTCCTCCCTGGTGGCGGCCGGGGACTCTCGCGGCCCCTCGACATGTGCGAGGCGAGTCTAACGCACTAGCCGGTCGAGTTAAACCACCCGCCCGTCATCCCGGAAAGACGGCGAAGCCGGCTTATCCGGGACCTAGGGGCCACATTCAAGGTATCTGGCCGCGGCGCACGGCGGATCGTTTCATCGTGGCCCTGGCTCCTGGGTCCCGGACAAGTCGCGCTGGCGCGCGCCTTTCCGGGATGACGAGCGAGGAGGATCCACGGAACCTTCCGTTCCCCGGCCGGTTCGGGTGAAGCCGCTCCGGCCGAGCGCGGCGCGGGCGAGTGGGAGGCTCCATGATAGAAGGCGCGGCCAACACATCCCCCTTCGATGCCGTCATCGTCGGAGGCGGGCCGGCGGGGCTGACGGCGGCGATCTATCTGGGCCGGTTCCGGCGCCGCTGCCTGGTGATCGACGGTGGAGAGAGCCGGCTGGGCTGGATTCCGATCACCCACAATCATCCGGGTTTTCCCGACGGCGTCGCCGGCGTGGCGCTTCTGGCGCGGATGAAGGCGCAGGCGCAGCGCTACGGCGCCTCGACCCGGGCCGCGTCGGTCAACGCCATACGCCGTGTCGAGGATGGGTTCGCGCTCGATGTCGAAAGCGCCCGCGTCGCCGCCCCCTTCGTCATCCTCGCCACCGGAGCCCACGACACCCCGCCGCCCCTGCCCGACCTGTTCGACGCGGCGCAAAAGGGCCTCATCCGGATCTGCCCGATCTGCGACGCCTATGAGGTCATCGACAAGGCCATCGGAGTGATCGGCGATGGGCCGCATGGTGCGCGCGAGGCCCTGTTCCTCGCCGACTACAGCGACAAGGTCAGCCTCATCCACCTGGGCCACGCCGCGCATCTGGACGCCTCGGCGCGCGCCGCTCTGGCCAAGGCCGGCGTCGCCGTGGTGGAATCGGCCGTGCGCGAGGTGGTGGTGGAAGGCGGGCGCATCGCCGCCCTCTGCCACGCCGACGGCGAGCGGCGGGTGTTCGACACCCTCTATTCGGCGCTTGGCATGACGGCGCGGGCGGACCTCGCCACGACTCTGGGCGCGAAGGTGAACGAGGGCGGCTGCCTCATCGTCGGCCAGCACCAGATGACCAGCGTCGACGGCCTCTACGCCGCCGGCGACGTGGTGCGCGGATTGAACCAGATCAGCATCGCCCAGGCCGAAGGCGCCATCGCCGCCACCGACATCCACAACCGGCTGCGGGGCGAGTAGGCAGACCGTCTCTTCCCCCTCTGGGGGAAGTACGGCCGAAGGCCGGGATGGGGGCCGGGCGGGGCGCCGACGTAGCCGCGAAAGCCCCCATCGGCGCTTCGCGGATGGTTTCCCCCAAAGGGGGAAGAGAGGCGCGTCACTCAAATCCCCGCGTACCACTCATAGCCGCGATCTTCCCAGTAGCCGCCCTTGCCGCCCTTGATGTTGTCCACCCGATCGACGAGCTGGATTCGCATGACGTATTTGGCGTGCTTGTAGCCGAGCTGGCGCTCGACGCGCAGGCGCAGGGGCGCGCCGTGGGCGGGGTCCAGGGGCTGGCCGTTCAGGGCGTAGGCCATGATCGTCTGGGGATGGAAGGCGTCGAAGAGGTCGATGCTCTCGTAGTACTGGCCCGAGCCGTCCAGGGAATTATCCAGATCGTCGGCGCATTGGAAGACCACGTAGCGGGCGGCCGGCGCCACGCCGACGGTGCGCAGCAGGTGGCCCAGCGGAACGCCGGTCCAGCCGCCGATGGCGCTCCAGCCTTCCACGCAGTCGTGGCGGGTGATCTGGCTTCGCGCCGGCATGGCCTTCAGATCGGCGAGGGTGAATTGCGAGGGCCGGTTCACCAGGCCCTCGATCACCAGGCGATACTCGGTGAAGGCGCCGTCCAGCAGGGTCTTGTAGGCGTCGCCGCCGGGCATGTGGGTGCCGTTGGACTTGAAGACCGGCGAGATGTCCGAGGCCTTGTATTCCCGCGCCAGGGGTTGGCCGGCCAGCAGCAGGCGCTGGGCCGAGAAGGTCAGATCCTCCGCCCCGCCGATGAAATTCTGGAACGGCGTGGAGGCCGAAAGCCGGTTGCAGCCGGCCAGCATCAAGCCGCCCGCGCCCAAGGCGCCCGCGCCGATCAGGCCGCGGCGAGAGAGGCGGGTCATGGGCGGCGCCCGATTCGGATCGCATAGCGGCCGGTGATCATCGAGCGCAGTTCATTGAAGACTCCGGCGAGAAGGACCTCGACCACATGCACGATGACGAAAAGCACGATGAGGTTGGCGGTGATGAAATGGATCGACCGCGCCGAGGGCCGGCCGCCGAACAGATTGAGCAGCCACGGCGCCGCGGCGTCCACTCCCGGCGACATGGTCAGCCCGGTCAGAACCATCAGCGGCAGGATGATGAAGACCACCGCCAGATAGGTGAGCTTCTGCAGCACATTGTAGCGCTTGGCCTCTTGGCCGACCGGATGCTTCAGGCGGATGTGATCGACGATGTCGCGCAGGATGCTGCGGGGCCGAAGCTGCTCTCCGGTGGGCGCCAGGTCGCGGCGGAAATGGCCGTTGAAGGCGCTGAACAGGAAATAGGCCAGGCCGTTGAGGACGAAGATCCAGGCCAGGAAGAAGTGCCAGCGGCGTCCGGTGGCCAGATCCTGGTCGCCCGGCAGGGTGGCCCATTTGGGAAAGCCGCGCTGGGTGTAGGGTCCATTTCCGCCGGCCGAGACACCCAGGACGCCGGTGGTCACGATCGTATGGCCTCCGACTTTGACCACGCCGGTGGGCCGGTCGGCGTTCGGATTGAGCGCCGTCATCTCCAGCCAGGCGTGATCGGCGTCGGCGCCATAGCGGCCCCAGTGCAGGCGGGGATAGGCGTTGAAGATCTGGAGCCCGCTCATCAGGAGCAGGGAGATGACCAACACATTGACCCAGTGGGTGATCCGCACCACCAGCGTATGCCGATAAATCACCTCGCGGCCGGCTCGGACTGGAGGGGCCGGCGCGGAGAGATCCGGATCGAGGGTGGCGTCGGTGGGCATGGGCGCTTTCCCTATGGGGCTTCAATCGCCGCCGCGAACCGCCGGTTCCGTTCAACGCTGGACGGCATGTCGGTCAACTCCTGGCGGCGGCCAGGATCGGCCCGCCACCGGGCGCCTGGACCAGAACCGCGGTGCGAAAGGCCGGATCGGCCGCCTTGGGCAGTGCGTATGTCGCCGCCGCGCCGCTCCAGCGACCGAGCCGGATCAGCTCGCGCACGATGTCCTTGTGCGGCAGGGTGCGCCCGCCGTTTTCGCCGCGCTTGATCGGCACTTCGACGACGCGCGGATCGTAGCGCACCAGCCAGACATCGGCGCTCCCGCGCGCCGGAGCTCTCCCCACGGTCACCGCTCCAGGGCGGATCGAGACGGCCGGTCCGCCGTCGCCCCGATCGCCGGCGATCAGCAGGCGGCGCAGCTCGGCCTTGTCCACCCCCACCCCGTCGCGGTGCCCGTTGATCACCACCTGGGGGGTGAAGACATTGTCGTGATGGAAGCCATGGGCGTAGTCCCATTGGCGGGCGGTGTACTGGGGCGTGGCGAAGGTGTCCTTCCAGCCCAGACTGTCCCAGTAGGTGACGCCGAAACTCAGGGCCAGGACGCCGGGCCGGTCGGCGAGGGCCGCCACATTGGCGTTGGCCGGCGGGCAGGACGAGCAGCCCTGGCTCTGGAACAGCTCCACCACCACCGGATGGGCGGCGTCGGCGGCGGCGGCGGACGAGGCGGCCATGCCCAAAGTCGCGAGGACGGGGGCGGTCAGGGTGGCGGCGGCGGCGAGGCTGGCGAGGGGGCGGGTCATGACCTTCAAGTTCGAGCGCGGCGCGGCGCCGGTTACAGGCTGATCACGCGAATGTTCACCAAACAAGGCCCGTTCGTGTCCGGGCCGGCCTCACGACTGTCACGAAAGGCGCCCACATGCCCAATTGTCCGCGCGAGTTTGTGTAAGGCGGACCGGAGGACATCTCTCATGGTCAAGGTCATATCCGTCGAACCGCTCGCCCATGGATGGGCGCTCCACGAAGGCACCGTGGCCAATCCCCAGGTCTTCGCCAGCGGCGCCAAGGCCGAGGACGCGGCGCTGAGGCTCGGCGCCAGGCTCGCGGCGGCCGGCGACCCTGCCGAGATTCGCATCTATCTGCGCGGCGGCGCCCTCGCCGGGAAATTCCTCTGCCCGGCCGGCCAGGAGATCGCGGCATAACGGGTGTCGGCGGTGAGGGTGTTGCGCTTGCGCGTGAGGTTCGTATTCTCCCCTGACGGGAACACGGCGGCGGCAAGTTCGCGCATCGCTTCGGCCCTCCGGAAAGGAAAGACGACATGACCGACACCCAGAAACCCGAGAGGCCAACGACGGGTGTGACGCCGTTTCTGGCCATCGCTGGCGGCCGGGCTCAGGAGGCTTTGGCCTTCTACGAGCGCGCGTTCGAGGCCCAGGCGATCGAGCGCAACCTGGCGCAGGACGGCAAGCGTCTGATGCAGGCCTCCCTGAAGGTCAACGGCGGCTGGGTGATGTTGTCGGACGATTTTCCCGAGCACGGCTTCACCGCCGCGCCGCCCGCCTCTGTCACCCTGCATCTGCAGGTGGACGACGCCGATCGCTGGTTCGACCGCGCGGTCAAGGCCGGCTGCGCGGTGAAGATGCCGATCGCCGACCAGTTCTGGGGCGACCGCTATGGCGCGTTGACCGATCCTTTCGGACATGGCTGGTCGGTGGGCAGCCCGCTCAAGTGAGTTCGCCGGCGGCCTTGGCCGGCTGAACTCGTCCGATCCCCCGCAACACCCCCAACAGCGGCTTTTCCACCCAGGCCCGGCAGGCAAGACCGGCGGCGATGGAGATGGCCAGGGCGGCGGGGATGAAGAGGACCGGGCGATCGTAGCCCAGGGTGTGGGCGACGAGGGCCGTGGCCGGCAGGTGAACGAGGTAGATGGCGTAGGAGGCGTCGCCCAGGGTTTTCAGGGCGCGTGACCTGAACATGGCCCCCCGCGCCTCCAGGCAGAGCGCCCCGCCCACGATCGCCGCCGCCGGAGCGCCCCAAAGCAGCGGTCGCCACAGTTCGTTGATGAAGCCGCTTATCTCCAGGGCCGCGTAGGCCAGGGCGCCCAGGGCCATCAGGGCAAACCCCAAGGCCCGGCCGGGCAGGCGCCCAGTCTCCAGGAGCTTGCCGAGCCACACGCCGGCCGCGAACTCCAGCAGCATGGGATTGGCGCCCAGGATGTAGGCCGGATCGGAGAGCAGGAGCCCGGCCGCCACGATGGCGAAAAGAGCCGCGGTGATCGCACTCGCCCGCCGGCGCTTGGGAACCAGGAGGGCGGCGGCGAACACCAGATAGAAGGCCGCCTCATAGGTGAGGGTCCATCCCGGCGGCAGCAGGGGAAAGGGCCGCCCGCGCGGGTCGAAATGGGGGATGAAGGCGAGGGAGGCGGCCAGATGGCTCCAGCCCAGCAGGACCTCGGGCAGGAAGTAAGGCCAGATGAGCGCCAGCGCCGCGACGCTCAGGGTCGCCAGCCAATAGAGCGGCGCGACGCGTGTGGCGCGGCGCCAGAGGAAACGCCAAGGTCCGGTCTCTCCGTCGGCGGTGATCACCCACATGATCACCCCGCTGATCACGAAGAAGACGTCCACCCCCGCGCGCCCGACCTCGAAGCCGCCGCTCTCCCACTGCAGGGCGTGGTAGAGAACCACGGCCAGAGCCGCGCCGCCGCGTAGATACTGGATGGAGAGGAGGGTCTTCACGCCTCCGCCTAGCGCCAAGGGTCGCCCCAAGCTACCCTTTTGGCCGAGGGCCCAACGAGATGCCGAACCATTGCCTCCCCCGAATCCGCGCCGTCGCGACCGCCCTCGGCGGCGCGGCGCTTTCGTTATGGAGCGCTGGCGCGAACGCGGCGGCGCCGACCTGCCCGGCGAGCCTGGACGTGGTCGAGGCGCCCGGCGCCGTCCCGCCCGGATTCCACGCCTTTCTGAACGGCGATCCGCCGACCCAAACTTTCAGCCGGCCGGTCGCGCGCCGCCTGAATGCCATCATGTTCTCCGACGGGCCGCCCAATGAGATGGCGTGGCTGGCGCCGTCAGCGGGCGGCACGCGGGCGCAACGCTGGGATTTCACGCCCCGTCCCGGCGCGGCGACCTGGCTTTCCTGCGGCTATCTCGCCACCAGCGTGATTGTTTCCACCCCACTGCCGGCGACGATCAGATCCTGCCGCGTCACCTACGACCCGGTTGCCTCGCCGCCCATCGCGACCGGCCTCGTCTGCCGGTGAACAAGGACGCGGACGCGCGGCCGGCCGGCGCCTGGCTTGGCCGTCATCGGGCCCAGTTTCGCCTTGGCCTCAGAATCACCGTGGCCAGCCTGGCGACCTTCGTCCTGGCCCACCTGCTCGGCCTGGCTCAAAGTTCCTGGGCCGTGCTCACCGCCCTGATCGTCATGCAGGCCAGCGTCGGCGGCTCGCTCAAGGCGACGGCGGACCGCTTCGTCGGCTCCCTGGGCGGCGCGGTGTGGGGGGTGGCCGTTTCGCTGGCGGTTCCCCACGCCGACCCCGTGAGCCTGGGCGTCGCCCTGGCGGCGGGGGTCGCGCCGCTGGCCGTGGTGGCGGCGATCCGGGCCGCCTATCGCGTCGCCCCGGTGACCGCGATCATCCTGCTGCTCGGTTCCTC
>JALYTR010000500.1 GCA_030854165.1 Pseudomonadota bacterium
GCGCTGAGGCCAGTGAGATCGTGGCCCGCCGCGACCTCGCGGGCCGGCGTGAAGGCCCCAAAGGGCGAAACGATCGGGTCAGCCATGGCGGTCGCCTTGTTTCCTTTAGGTCCGGCGAGGCTCCGATCGGCCCCCTTCAGACCTTGTCGCGCCTTGGGCGCCGCAAGCCAAGAGCCGATTGTCACGACGCCATGATCTTGACCAAGCGGCGCGGCGCGGGCATTGGACCGGTCAAGAACAACGAGACTTCGGGAGAATACGCGATGAGGCTGATCGGTCTGGGTCTTGCGGCCGCCCTGGCGATGGCGACCCTTGCCCCCCTCGCGGCGGCCCACGCGGCCGCCAAGGCCGCCCCGGTCGCCGTGACCAAGGATGCGCGCGACAAAGGTATGGCCGCCGCGCCGGGCCTGATTTCGGCCGCTGGCCTCGATTGCCGGCTGGCCGACGCGCGGCTGATCGGCGAGGCGAAGGATCCCAAGACCAAGGCCAAGAGCGCTCTCTACGAACTGGCCTGCACCGGCAACGAAGGGTTCATCGTCCAGCAGGTCGGCGATATGCCGCCCCAGGCCTTCACCTGTCTGCAGGCGGCCGAGCCAACGGCCGACGGCAAGCCGAACACCACCCAATGCGTCCTGCCGGGCAACGGCGATCCCAAGGCCGGTCTTGCGGCCTACATCGCCAAGGCCGGCAAACCCTGCACGCCCGACAAGGTCCGCGCCATCGGTCAGTCGCCCACCAACGCCTATTTCGAGCTCGTCTGCCACGAGGGCGGCGGGGGCTATATCCTGCAGCTTTCCGCCCCGCCACGGCTGGACAAGCCGATCGTGATGAATCCGTGCCTGGGCTATCCGCCCGAGGGCAACATCACCTGCAAGCTTACCGATCGCGCCGCCCAGTTGGCGGTGATCGACCAGCTGATGGCCAAGTCCGGCAAGGCCTGCTCGATCAAGGACCGCTCCTTCGTGGGCGCGACCGACTCGGGCATGATGATCTACGAAGCGGCCTGTCAGGACGGCAAGGGCTATATGATCGAACAGGCCGCCAATGGCGCTCTCAAACAAGTGATCGACTGCGCCAGCGCCGACAATATCGGAGGCGGCTGCAAGCTGACCGACGCGCGGCAGGCCAAGACCGAACAGGCTGGCCTCTATACGACCCTGGCCAAGAAAGCCGGTTTCCAGTGCGACGTCTCCGGCTATGCGCCCCTGCCCGCCAATCTGCCCGGCAAGGAAGTGGTGGAACTGGCCTGTTCCAACCGTCCGGATGGGGGAATCGGCGTCTTCTCCGCCAAGGCAAGCGATACGTCGGTGGTCTATGACTGCGCCCACTCGGAGTTGATGGGGTATCGCTGTGGCCTGAGCAAACCGGCCGCCGCCTATGGCAAGCTCACCGCCGATCTGAAGACCCTGGGCAAGACCACCTGCCAGGTCTCCGGCGCCCGCACCGTCGGCGTCACCGCCGACCATCGCGGCTACCTGGAAATCGCCTGCGCCGACGGGCTGCAGGGCTATATGATCGAATACACAATGAACCCGCTCACCCCCAAGGCCACCATCGTATGCAGCGACGCCAAAGGCATCTCCGGCGGCTGCACCCTGGCGGGCAATGTGAAGAAATAGCGCCGGGGCGCCGCGCCTCTATCCGATCGCCGCCTCGATGAAATGAGGCCCAGCCTCGCCCATCGCCCGGGCGAAGGCGGCGTCGAAGGCTTCGGCCGTTTCGCAGCGGCGGGCGGGGACGCCGAGCCCCTGGGCGACGGCGGCCCAATCGATGGCCGGATCGTCCAGGCTCAGCAGGCGCGAGGCGGCGGGGCCTGGATTGGCCGCCCCGGTGCGGCCCAGTTCGATGCCGAGGATGCGGTAGGCCTGGTTGGCGAACACCACGACGGTGACGTCGAGCCCTTCACGGGCCGCCGTCCACAGGCCCTGAACGGTGTACATCGCCGCCCCGTCGCCGTTGAGTGAGACGAGCTTGCGGCCCGGTGAAGCGACCGCCGCGCCAATGGCCACCGGTATGCCCTGGCCGATGGCCCCGCCGGTCAGGCCCAGCCAATCGTGTGGCTGCGCGCCCCGCGTCAGCCCCAAGATGGCCTGACCCGAGGTCACCGAATCGTCCGAGAC
>JALYTR010000501.1 GCA_030854165.1 Pseudomonadota bacterium
CCCATCACCCTACCGGACACCATCGACGAGGACGACGCCGGCCCCCTGCCGGTCGGACCCTGCGGCGCGGTCGGCCAGGTCAAGGACGGCCAGATTCAAAAGCCGGATCGCAAGCCCCACGGCGCGGTCTGGGCCGGCGTCGGAACCCGCGGCTACCGCGAGGCCGGCGGCGTGGTCTGCCAGCCCATCGGCGAGCACAGCGCGGTGACCATCGCGGTGGATGCAACGCACCTGGGTCGATAGAGAACCAGGAAAGAACCGACGGTGAGCACACTCCTGGAAAGGCCCTTGGCCGCTTTCGATACGTCATCACCGTAATTCAATGAGTAAGGTCGCATATCGGGCGGCTTCCGAGGCCGATTTCGACGCCGTTGCCGAGATCTGGCTAGAGAGCGGCCGGCTGGCTGACGGCGCACCCTCCGAAGGCCCAACGCTCCACCAAAATCGCACTCGAATTGACGCCGAAATCGCGTCTGGATGGAGGGTGCGGGTTGCCGTTCACGAAGGCCGCATCGTTGCGTTTCTCGCGTTTAGGCCAAACGATTCCCTCCTTGATCAGCTCTTTGTCCTTCCGTCCTTTCAGGGACAAGGCATCGGAAAAGCACTTTTGGAATACGCGAAGGCGGCAATGCCAAGAGGCTTCACATTGCGCACGGCCGCTGCGAACATGCGGGCACGACGTTTCTACGAAAGGGCGAATTTGCTCCTGATCAGCGAGGGGATCCATCCAAAGTACGGCAACGCGATCTGCATCTACGGTTGGAATGAGAGAAAAGGGTGGGATCGGTAGATTGAGAATCAACGCCGAAGCGGACCCGCGCCCTAATCGGGGTCATATCCGAACCCGTTCAATCTCATTGAGGTTCACCTGGTCTGAGCGTCCATCGCAGAGCCGGGCCGTGCGCGCGTAGGCGTGGCTGGCATGGTCCTTGTCGCGTCGTCTCTTATTTAGTCGAAACCGCCATGATCGGCGATGGCGGTCACGTCGCGCGCGGCGTGAAGCACGCGCACGATGATTAACTCGCGCGCGGTCGGCGTGTAGTAGATCGCGTAAGCCTTGTGGAATTTGACGCGCAGATTGGCGCCCAGATGGTCGCGGGACGGCGCGGAAAACGGGAACTCCACGAGTTGGTCGAAGTCGGCTTTGATCGCCGTCACAAAGCGCGAAGCGACGGCCTCCGAGGCTTCGAGCGCCAGATAGGCCCAGATTTCAGCGAGGTCGATTTCGGCCGCTTCGGTTAGGCGGAGTGCGAGCGTGCCGATAGTAGCTTACTCCCTCTCTCGACAATCCGGTCGGCGTTGAACGCTTTCACCCGCCCCGCCGCGACATCGGCAAGGCCCTTGTCGATGTCAGCCTTGAGGGCTTCCAATTCGTGAAGCTGAATCGCCCGCTTTGACTTCCAGTCGCGCAAGGCCTCCCGTACGACCTCACTGGTCGAGGCGTAGTCGCCGCCATCGACAGCGCCCTTGACCACGGCGGCCATTTCCGCAGGCATGGTGACGGTCATGCGCTCGATTGTGGACATATTGAACCTCCTAGACGAAGGCGTATTTTATCACACTTATGAGGCAATCACCATCCAGACCGGGCGTCTGACTCACCCCCTCCACCAACTACGTGGTGTCCCTTTGTCACCGATAACCTATCCGTCCAGCGCCCCAGCGCGCCGCCCACGAGGGCCGGCGATCAGATGGCGTCGTGCGGCTCGGCCCGCGGCTCGCGGCCCAAAAAGCGATCGATCGTCGCAAGGATGGCGGTCAGCAGGCCTGGTTCGATCTCGCCGACCGGTTCAGCGTCGCGAGTCTCGACGGTGGTGATCTTGACCGGCCTGACGACCGAGGCGACCGGCAGGCCGGCCGCGCCGAACCGAACGATGGGATGATCGCCTGGCCAGCGACGATTCTCGGCGCTGGTGATCATCGCCACCCACAGAAGGCCGCCGTCCTCCCCCATCGCGCCGTTCGAAACGACCAGGGCCGGACGGTGTTGGCGCGCGCTCCGGTCGGTATAGGGAAAGGGCACGCGAACCACCTGGCCCTGCCTAAAAGTCGGCATATCCCCGCCGATCCGCTTCCGAGCTCCACTCACCGAAAGCGCCGAACGGATCTTCCTTG
>JALYTR010000502.1 GCA_030854165.1 Pseudomonadota bacterium
TCGTAGGGGCCGACCACGCTGTGCCGGTCGGTGGGCAAATTGACCTTTTGCGAGAACGTCCGGTGATTGGGGATGGCGGCGAAGGCCGGAATGACCACCCCGGCCTGAGCGATCGAGGCCGGAAGCGTGAGCTTCGAGGCGGCGACGATGTCGCGGCTTCCATCGGCCGATTGGACGGTCTTGAACGTCGTGCCGAACGCCGCGCCCACCTGGGCGGCGGTTCCGGCGACGTGCAGGGAGCGGGTGTGGGCGGCGGTGACCTGGAAGCCGGCCGCTTCCAGGGCCGAGGCGACCTGGCTCATCGCCGCCGGGGCCGGGCCGAACTGGGCGCCGAACTGCGCCGGGGTCAGCCATTTGTGATAGCTGGGCGAGCCCTTCCGCTGCTGGGCGGTGAGCAGGGCGGCCAGGCCGCTGGTGTTTCGCAGCGGCAGGAACACCTCGAAATCGACTGGGCTCTGGGCGGCGAGGGGGTTTCGGTTCTCTGCCCCGGCGCGGCGACCGCCGCGCAGGCCAGGGTCGCCAGGGCGGTAGCGGCTAGCAGCGGCGCCACCGAACGGTGAAGCTTCATGGTCATTGATCCCGAATGATGTGCAGACTGTTGATGAGCGTCCGAGATAGTGGGACGCGGCCCTCCAGCGCGCTCGTTAGGCTCGTCTTGATCTCGCCACAAGGGGGATTTCGGCGCGGAGGGACCGGTTCAGAACGTCGCGGTCAGATCCACGAACACCCGGCGCGCCGGCAACAGATAGTAGGATTGATCGCCGAACTCGCTCTCCGTCACTGGCGGTCTCTGGTTGGTGAGGTTGTAGGCGTTGACCGCCAGGCTGTAGCGGCCGAAGCGATAGCCGATTCCGCCGTCCAGAGTGGCGTAGCCGCCCGCTCTCGCGGTGTTGGCCAGATCGAGGAATCGGGGCCCGACGTAGCTCACCGTCGCGGACCCGAAGAGGCCGTGGCTGGGCGCATAGACGATCCCCAGGGACGCCAGGGCGTGGGGCGAGAGGGTGAGCTGGTTGCCCGAGACATCGATGTTCGCCCCGCCCTCGGCGGCGATGTAGTGGGTGAAGCGGGCGTCGTGCCAGCTCGCCGCCGCGGCGAGGCTGAGGTCCTCGGTAAGGTGAAGGTGCGCCTCGGCTTCGATCCCTTTCAGCCGCTCGCCGCCGGCGTTCTGCAGGATGTGATCGCCGGCTGCGTCGGTGGTGGCGACCACCAGATTCTTGAAGTCGAGCAGAAACAGGCCCGCCTCGTAGTCGAGCCGGCCGCCAGCGAGGCGCCCCTTGATCCCCGCCTCGTAGCTGCGCGCCGTCTCCGGCTCAAGAATGTCGGGCGTATTGTCGGGCCCAAAATCGATCGCCGCCGGTTTGAAGGTGTCGCGGTAGTCGGCATAGAAGACCAGTTCGTCGTTCCCCTCTTCCCAGGCGCGGTAGCTGAGGCCCGCCATGCCGGAGAGGCGCGTGACGTTGCGGGTCTGGTCGTCGAAGGTGTCCAGGGCTGGATCGAAGCCGTCGATGTGGGTCGATTGCTTGTGCTCGCCCGTCTCGTTGAGGCGCAGGCCGGCGTTGAAATCCCACCGCGCGTTGAGTTTCCAATCCGCCTGCGCGTATTCGCCGACGAACACCCGGCGGTCATAGACGCCATTGATCTCGTCCACGTGCAGGTCGGTGGTGCGCGGCAGGGGTGTGCTTCCGTCGAGCGACGGCGTGTAGCTTCCGTTCCTGCTGGCCTGCGTCCCGCGCCCGTAGAGCAGGTCGGCGCCCCAGGTCAGGCTCACCCCACCGCCGAAGTCGTCGCTGAAATGGCTGTCGAAATAGTCGTCGTCGATGTCGCGGCCCTCATTCTGGCTATCGGCGTTGACGAGGTCGGGGCGCAGGAAGCCGCGGATGTCGGTGATGTGCGAATAGGCGAGGGAGGCGGTGGTCTCCCAGGCGCCGAGCGGCGTGGCGTGCGTATAGCTTAGCACCCCGTGATAGCGGGTCTCGTCGATGCGTGCGTCGAGGGGATTGTAGTTGGCGTCGAGCGGCGTCAGCGTGGTCAGCGCCGTCCCCTCGCGCTCCACCGGGCTGGGCGGGACCGAGCGCAGCACATCGATGCCGGCGTCGAGGCGCAGCGCACCGC
>JALYTR010000503.1 GCA_030854165.1 Pseudomonadota bacterium
GACTACGCCAAGGCCGGCGTGCCGATGATGCCGGTGGTGGCCGGCGCGGCCTCCACCCGCCGCCAGATCCTGGCCTACAGCCTAGTCCTCATCCCCCTCTGCGTGGGCCCCGCCTTCACCGGCCTGGGCGGCGCGGTCTATCTGGCCGTGGCGGCGGTTGGCGGGGCGATGTTCGTTTTGCTCGCCGCGCGATTGGCCATGAGCGGGGCCGGCGATCTGGCCGGCGAGAGGACCGCCGACGGCGATCTCTATGCGGTCAAGGCCGCTTCGGCGCCGGCCCGCAACCTGTTCGCCTTTTCGATCCTTTACCTCTTCCTGCTGTTCGCCGCCCTCCTGGGCGAGCACCTGCTCGGCGCCGCGCCTCTCGCGTGGCCCAGATGAGCGACCCGAAGTTGGAGGATCGTCCGGCCGCCAAGGCAAGGCGAGGGCGCAACATCCTTCTGGCGGTGGCGCTGGGCGCCTTTGTGGTGATCGTCTTCATCGTCACCCTGGTGAAGTTGGGAACCCATGCCGGGCTGGCCTACTGATCGGGGAACTGGGGCGGCCGCGCGAAACGCGCGGCTCGCGCTCGTCTGCGCGGCGGTGTTCGCGCTGATGGTCGGCGCGGCCTTCGCGGCCGTGCCCTTCTACCGGGCCTTCTGCCAAGCCACCGGCTTCAACGGGACCGCCAGGCGGGCCGCCGTCGCCTCCGCCGTTACCTCGAACCACACCGTCACGGTGCGCTTCGACACCAATGTGCGCGGCCTCGCCTGGCGCTTCGAGCCGGCGCAGGCCAGTCAGATCGCCAGGCTAGGCGAGAGCAAGCTCGCCTTCTTCCGCGCCACCAACACCGGCGACAAGGCGATAACCGGCCGAGCCGTCTACAACATTCTGCCGGAATCGGCCGGCCCCTATTTTTCCAAGCTGGAGTGCTTCTGCTTCAAGAACCAGACCCTCCAGCCGGGCGAGACCGCCGAGTTCCCGGTGGTCTATTTCGTCGACCCCCGCTACGCCCGCGACAAGGACGCGACGAGTTCGGGCCAGATCACGCTGTCCTACACCTTCTTTCCGGCGGTGAGCGGTCCGGCCGTCGGCAAGCAGGCGGCGGCATCCGCGCCGGCGCGCCCGTCGGCCCTTGGCGGATAGCGTCGGGCAGGGCTATAGCAGCCTCCAAATCCAGCAAGGAGCCAGGCCGCCGCGTCGGTCGGCTTTCAAGGGCAGACAAGGGCAAGATTCGCGACATGACTCACGAAGGCGTCAAGCACGACTATCACCTGGTGAATCCCAGCCCCTGGCCGCTGATCGGGTCGATCTTCGCGGTGCTCATGGCGTTGGGCCTGGTGGCGGGCTTGAAGGGCCTCGTCGGGGTGCCCAAGGGCAACTGGTGGCTGCTGGCGGTGGGTGTGGCCGGTGTGCTGTGGACAATGGCCAGCTGGTGGACCGAGGTCGTCAAGGAATCCAACCGCGGCGACCACACGCCGGTGGTGTCGATCGGTCTGCGCTACGGGATGATCCTGTTCATCGTCTCGGAGGTGATGTTCTTCGTCGCCTGGTTCTGGATCTTCTTCGAGATGGCCCTCTTTCATCATGTGCGCACCCTCTCGCCCATCGACGATGTGCGCACTGCCTGGGCGACCTGGCCGCCAAAGGGGATCGAGGTCGTGCCGCCCTTCCAGCTCCCCCTGGTCAACACCATCACCCTGCTGCTGTCGGGAACCACGGTCACCTGGGCCCACCACGCCCTGCAGACCGGCGACCGGCGGGGGGCCAAGATCGGCCTGGTCCTGACCATCGCCTTGGGCCTGCTCTTCACCGGCATCCAGGGCTACGAGTATCATCACATCCTCACTGACCACCTCTTCTATTCCCCCGAGGCGGCCAACGCGGGGCTCTACGGATCGGCCTTCTTCATGGCCACCGGCTTCCACGGATTCCATGTGATCATCGGCACCGTCTTTTTGATCGTCTGCCTGATCCGGCTGATGAACGGCGGCTTCACGCCCCGCCAGCACTTCGGCTTCGAGGCAGCGTCCTGGTACTGGCAGTTCGTCGATGTGGTGTGGCTGTTCCTGTTCGCCTTCCTCTATCTGATCTTCGGCGCCGGTTGGGGCCATTGAGCCGATCCCGCGGGG
>JALYTR010000119.1 GCA_030854165.1 Pseudomonadota bacterium
CCACCGGCCAGCCGGCGCGTTGGCGGCGGCGCGATTTTGCTGGTCGGCGTGGCGGGTGCGGCGTTTCCGCTGGCCCTGACGGCGTTCGAGGGCGCGCGGGCGGAGCCGGCGGTGATCGGGGCGGCGGGCATGGCGGCCCTGACCTTGGGGCTGTGGTGGCGCCAGTTGCGTCTTGGCAGGGAGACGGCGATCCACGCGCCGCCGGCTTCGGTCCAAAACGCATCGCCGCCATTCGCCGTTATGATGGAGCGGTTGGCCGATCCGATTTTGCTGGTGGCCGGCGGCGCCGCCGCCGATCCGAGCGCCCGCCGCTACGTCTTCGCCAACGCCGCCGCCCGCGGCCTGCTGCGCATCCAGCGCGCCGAGGGCCCGCTCACCACCGCGGTGCGCGCGCCTGATGTACTGGCGGCCATCGACGAGGCGCTGTTCCGGTCGGCGGCGGCCGACGCCATCTACCACGCCGGCGGCGCCCAGGGGCGGTTATGGCGGGCTGACGCTCTGCCCCTGGCCGGCGAGGCCGACGCGCCCCTGGCCCTGGTCTCGTTTCGCGACGAGACCGGATTTCGCCGCGGCGAGCGCACCCGCGCCGACTTCCTGGCCAACGCCAGCCACGAACTTCGCACGCCCCTCGCCTCCCTGACGGGCTTCATCGAGACCCTGCGCGGCCACGCCCGCGACGACGCGGTGGCGCGCGAGAAGTTCCTGGCCATCATGCATGTCCAGGCCCATCGCATGCGACGGTTGATCGACGATCTGATGAACCTGTCGCGCATCGAGCTGGGCGAGCACATTCCCCCCTCCGGCGAGGTGGACGTCGCCGCGGCGATCATCGATGTGCTGGACGCACTCGGGCCGATGGCCGAGGAGCGCGAAGTGGCGTTTTTCTCGACCCTTCCGCGCGCCGGCGAAGCGCTCATCCCCGGCGATAGCGATCAAATCCTGCAAGTGATCCAAAATCTGGCTGAGAACGCTCTGAAATACACGCCGACCGGTGGAACCGTGGTCGTGGAGGTGCTGGCGAGCCTCGACGCCGCCGCCGCCGCCGCGCCGGTATCGACCCTCACGGCCCACCGCGCCCTGCTCACTCCTGACCGCGCCGAGGGGGGCCGCTACGTGGCCTTCAGGGTCCGCGACGCCGGGCCCGGCATCGCCAAGGCGAACCTGCCGCGCCTGACCGAGCGCTTCTATCGCGTCGAGGGCCAGAAAAGCGGAGAGCACGCCGGAACCGGCCTCGGCTTGGCCATCGTCAAGCACATTGTCAACCGTCACCGAGGCGGCCTTACGGTGGAAAGCGCCGAGGGCCACGGGGCGACCTTCACCGCCTATCTGCCGATATCCCGGGCGCACGAGCCCCGCGTCTTGACGGGCTGAGTCGCTTGGGGCCACAGCGGCGCCATGAACATCCTCATCGTCGGGTCGGGCGGTCGCGAGCACGCCCTGACCTGGAAGGTGGCCGACTCGCCGCTGGTCAAACGCCTGGTCTGCGCGCCTGGCAATCCCGGCATGGCCAAGCTGGCCGAGATCCGCGCCGTGGAGGCCACCGACGTTGAAGGGCAGGTCGCCTTGGCGCGGGAAATCGGGGCCGACCTGGTCATCGTCGGGCCGGAGACGGCCATCGCGGCGGGGCTGGCCGACGCTTTGGCGCGGGCGGATATCCCCTGTTTCGGACCCACCGCCGCCGCCGGACGCTTAGAATCATCCAAGGCCTTCGCCAAGGAATTCGCCGAGCGGCACGGCCTGCCGACCAGCCGCTTTAAGGTGTTCGACGATGCCGCTGCGGCGAAGGCGTCTCTCGGCCAATTCCACGCACCCTTCGTTATCAAGGCCGATGGCTTGGCGGCTGGCAAGGGCGTGGTCATCGCGCCGGACTTGGGGCAGGCGAAAGCCGCCATCGACGAGGTGATGGGTGGCCGTTTCGGGCCGGCCGGGAGACGCGTGTTGATCGAAGAGTTCCTTGAGGGCGAGATCGCCTCCCTGTTCGCGTTCTGCGACGGCCAGAGCAGTCTGATGTTCGGCGGCGCCCAAGATCACAAGCGCGCCCTTGACGGCGAACGCGGTCCCAACACCGGAGGCATGGGCGCCTATTCTCCCGCGCCGGTGTTGAGTGGCGAGACGGTGGAGGCGACCAGGACGCGACTGATCGAGCCGGCCTTCGCCGGAATCGCCGCCGAGGGCGCGCCCTTCCGCGGCGTGCTGTTCTGCGAGACCATGGTCACCGCCGAGGGCCCCAAGCTTATCGAGTTCAATGTGCGGTTCGGCGATCCGGAATGCCAGGTGTTGATGCTGCGCCTTTGCGGCGACGTGGTTTCCTATCTGCTGGCCGCCGCCACGGGGAGTCTGGCCACGATGGCGCCGCCGGCTTGGCGCGATGAGGCGGCGATCTGCGTGGTGCTGGCTGCGGAGGGCTATCCCGACAGCCCGTCGTTGGGTGGGGTCATCGAGGGCGCCGAGGCGGATTTCGGCGACGATGTGATGGTCTTCCACGCCGGGACGGCGCGCCGCGGTGACGGCGCCCTTGTCGCCGCGGGCGGCCGGGTTCTGAACGTCTGCGCCCGAGGGCCGAACCTTGAGATCGCCCGCGACCGGGCGTACGACGCCATCGACCGGATCGATTTTCCCGGCGGTTTTCACCGGCGCGACATCGGCTGGCGGGCGCTGGGCCGGACGCCAGATCCCTGATCACACCTCGAGCGAATATCCAGCCGACCGGACGGTTCGGATGGGATCGCCGTCGCCGCCCAGGGCGCCGCCTTGGGCGCCTCTTTGGGCCAGGGCGCGTCGCAGGCGGCCAATGTGGACATCGACGGTTCGGGTTTCCACATAGACGTCGGAGCCCCACACGGCATTGAGCAACTGCTCGCGCGAGAACACGCGGCCTGGGTGCCGCATGAAATAGTCCAGCAGGCGAAACTCGGTGGGGCCCAGCCGCACTTCTTCTCCACCCCGCTTCACCCGCCGGGCGACCCGGTCAATGACGATGTCGCCGGCCCGCGCCCGGTCCTCGGCGAGGCCTGGGCGGATGCGGCGCAGCACGGCGCGGATGCGCGCGGTGAGCTCGCTCATCGAGAACGGCTTGACCACATAGTCGTCGGCCCCCGTGTCGAGGCCGCGCACCCGGTCGCTCTCTTCGCCGCGCGCGGTGAGCATGACGATGGGCAGATTGCGCGTCGCCGAGCGCTGGCGAAGCCGCCGGCAGACCTCGATCCCCGACACCCCCGGCAGCATCCAGTCGAGCACCACCAGATCGGGCAGCTTTTCATCGATCAGGATCAGGGCTTTTTCGCCGTCGGCGCACAAAGCCACGCCGTAGCCCTCCTTGGCCAGATTGTACTCCAGGAGCGTGGCCAGAGAGTCCTCGTCCTCCACCACCAGGATGTAGGGAGCCAGGGAAGGGGTGATGCCTGTGTTCATGACAGGCCGAGCGCGTCCGATTTTGGTCGATCTTCCGTCAATTCCACGCCGGTGATCTCATAGTGAACGATCTCGGCGATGTTGGTGGCGTGGTCGCCGATCCGCTCAAGATTCTTGGCCACGAACAAGAGGTGGGCGCAGGCGGTGATGGTGCGCGGATCCCCCATCATATAGGTCAGCAGTTCGCGGAAGATGGCGTCGTAGTGCTCATCGACCTCATGGTCGTCCCGCCACACGGAGATGGCCCGGCCAACTTCACGGGAGGTCAGGGCGTCGAGGACATCCCTCAGGCGGCTGGTCACCAGATCGCCCATGCGCTCGATGGAGGCGCTCAATGGGGTGACCGGGTCGGCCTCGGCGATGACCAGGGCGCGCTTGGCGATGTTCTTGGCCAGATCGCCGCAGCGCTCGAGATTGCTGGCGGTCTTCATGGCCGCCACGGTGCGGCGCAGGTCGTCGGCCATCGGCTGGCGCAGGGCGATCAGGCGAATGGCCTTGCGCTCAATTTCCAGTTCCAGGGCGTCCAGGCGCGCGTCGCGGCCGATCACAACCTCGGCCAACGCCACGTCACGCTTCACGATGGCGCGGATCGAATCGGCCACCGCCGCCTCGGCCAGGCCGCCCATGCGGGCCAGCTCGGCGGTAATCGCATCCAGTTCCTCGTCGTAGGCCCTGACGGTGTGATCCATCTTTGTTAAGCGTCCGATTCGCGGGTGTTCATGGGGATAGGTCTAGGCGGCAATTGTGACAGAGCGGTGTAGCCGTCCCGACGACCCTCATCCGAATCGCCCCGTCACGTAGTCGCTGGTCCGCGGATCCCTGGGGTTGACGAAAAAACGCTCGCGGTCGTCGGTCTCGATCAGTTCGCCGGCCAGCATGAAGGCCACGCGCTGCGAAATGCGCGCCGCCTGCTGCAGATTGTGGGTGACGATGAGGATGGTGTAGCGCTTGGCCAGCTCAACCAGAAGCTGCTCGATCCGCGCCGTGGAGATCGGATCGAGCGCCGAGGTCGGCTCGTCCAGAAGCAACACCTCGGGTCGCACCGCCAGGGTGCGGGCGATGCATAGCCGCTGCTGCTGGCCGCCCGACAGGGCCAGGGCGCTGCGCTTGAGCTTGTCCTTGACCTCGTCCCAAAGCGCCGCCTGGGTCAGCACCTGTTCGACCCGATCGTTCATTTCGGCCCGGCCGAGCGCTTCGTAGTGCCGGACCGGAAACGCGATGTTTTCGTAGATCGACAAGACGAAGGGCGTCGGTTTCTGGAACACCATGCCGACGCTCCTGCGTAGCCGCGAGCGGCTATAGCGGCGGCTGAGCACATCCTCGCCATCGAGGAGGATTTCGCCGCTGGCGCGCTGGCCCGGATAGAGCTCGTAAATGCCATTGACGGTGCGCAGAAGGGTCGACTTGCCGCACCCGGACGGTCCGATGATCGCCGAGATGGTATTGGCCGGAAAATCCACCGAGACCGCCTTCAGGGCCTGATGCTTGCCATAGTAGAAATCAAGATCGCGGATCTGAATCTTGGCCGCGCGCGCCGACGCTTCGCCTTGCGCGGCCGCCAGCCGGTCGGGGTGGGGCGCGCCGTCATCCATCGAAATGTCTCTGCCTGAAGGCCGCGCGGGCGAGGACGCCCAACGCCAGCACGAAAAGGGTGACGACGAGCGCGCCGGCCCAGGCCAAGGCGTGCCAGGTGTCGTAGGGGCTGAGCGCGAACTGGAAGATGACCACCGGCACATTGGCCAGAGGGTTGGCCAGGTTGCTGGTCCAATACTGATTGTTGAGCGCCGTGAAGAGCAGCGGAGCGGTCTCGCCGCTGATCCGCGCCACCGCCAGCAGCACCCCGGTCAGGATGCCGGTGCTGGCGGCGCGATAGACGACTGTGGTGGTGATCTTCCAGCGCGGCAGGCCCAGGGCCAGGGCCGCTTCGCGCATGGGATCGGGCACCAGTTGCAGGGCCTCGTCGCTGGTGCGCACCACCACCGGCAAGAGGATCATCGCCAGGGCGACGCCGCCGGCGTATCCCGAAAAATGGCCAAGCGGGCGAACCGCCAGTTCATAGACGAAGAGGCCGATGACGATGGAGGGCGCGCTCAGCAGGATGTCGTTCACGAACCGGATCGCCGCGCCAAGATGGGTGCGCCGCGCGAACTCGGCGAGCCACGTCCCGGCCAGGATCCCGACCGGCGTACCGACGACCACCGCCATGACGATCATTGCCAGGCTGCCGGCGAAAGCGTTGAGCAGGCCGCCGTCGGTTCCGGGCGGCGGAGTCATCTGGGTGAACAGGGCGGGCTTCAGCGCCGCCGCCCCCTTCGACACCGTCGTCCACAAGATCCACGCCAGCCAGAAGAGGCCGAACAGCGTTGAGGCGGTGGCGGCGACGAGCACCGTCGCGTTGGCGATCTGGCGCCTCAGAACGATGGCTCGCGTCCCCCGAATTCCCTGGGAAGAATGGGCCATCAGGACTTCGCCCCTTCCATGCGACCCAGACGCAGCAGCATCAGTTTGGCCAGGGCCAGGACTATGAAGGTCACCACGAACAGCAGGAAGCCCAGGGCGATCAGCGACGAGACGTAGAGGGGTGAATCGGCCTCGGTGAATTCGTTGGCGATCGCCGCGGCGATCGAATTGCCCGGCATGAACAAAGACAGCGAAAAATCGTGGGCGTTGCCCAATACGAACGTCACCGCCATGGTCTCGCCCAGCGCCCGGCCGAGGCCCAGGAAGATCGCGCCCACCACCGCCGAACGGGTAAAAGGCAGGCTCACGTGGCTGATCACCTCCCAGGTGGTCGAGCCGAGCGCCACGGCCGATTCTTTCAGTTCCGCCGGCACCGCGCCGAACACGTCACGCATGACCGCGGTGATGAAGGGCAGGATCATGATCGCCAGTATGGTTCCGGCCGTCAGCATGCCGATGCCGATAGGCGGGCCGCTGAACAGGGGGCCGACGATCGGCAGGGTCCCCACGTGATCGTTCATCCAAGGCTCCAGATAGGTCGCCACGAAGGGAACGAAGACGAACAGGCCCCACATGCCGTAGATGATGCTCGGCACCGCGGCCAGCAGCTCGATAGCCGTGCCGACCGGCCCGCGCAGCCATTTGGGCGCGAGTTCGGTGAGAAAGATGGCGATGCCGAAGCTGACCGGCACCGCCATGAGGATGGCGATCGCCGAAGTGACCAGGGTGCCGTAGATCGGCACGAAGGCCCCGAACTGGTGGCCCACCGCGTCCCACTTGCTCGACCAGAGGAAGCGAAGTCCGAAGGTCTTGAAGGCGAGAAGACCGCCCCACAGCATGGCCACCGCCGCGCCGCCCAGGACGATCAGCACCAGCGCCGCCATGGCGCCGGTCAGGCCCTTGAAGATTCTGTCGCCGACTCCGTACGATTTCTCGGGAACCGCGGTCTTCCTGGA
>JALYTR010000120.1 GCA_030854165.1 Pseudomonadota bacterium
TCGCAGTTCATCGAACGCGAGCTTGGGGCTGGGTAGGCCGGTGCGGCGGATTTGGACCATGGGATCATTTGATGCGTGGGAGTGGTTTCGCGCGACCTTGATCCGAAGGCTCTCACGCCTCAAGCAAATTTCGTTCGTGGATTGTTCCCGGGTGCCGTGTGTAATTCCGGTGAAAACGCGCCCTAAACCCTGCCGGACCAAACCAGAAAGGGCAAGAACGTCCCTCGGGACTCTAACGCGTTGAATTGATAAGGTCTTGTTTCCTAGGGCGGCTCCGATGGACGGTCACAGAAGTTTGATCTGTCATACTGCAAATCCGCGCACCCGAGTTCGATTCTCGGCCAGGCCTCCATGAGATCCTTCGACCTCTTCCGAGACCGGCAAAGAACCTCGTCGGCCCCACGAGCCCGATCACGACAATGTGGCCAACCGCTGCTGTTCATTCTGGTCTTGGAGACTGGCGCGGCGGTTCTCGCGCTCCCATCTGAAGCGGGGAAGTGAGGCGGCATGGACTACACGATCAATCACGGCAACCAGCTCGACGCATCGTCGGTGGTGAGAAGTTCGGCCAGGGCGGCTCAGCGGACGGTCCAGGATTGGCAGCGGGAAGGCGCGAGGGATATCACCATCCTCGACGAGCACGGCCGTCACATCGGCTTCAACGAACTGACCGAGCGGATCAAGCGGGGTTTCTAGTCGCGGCACTCGCCGCTGTCGCCCTTGCCCGCTCCAACATGGAACCGACGAGCGGCCAAGCCGTTCTCATGGCAGGGGATTTTGTTCTCCCGGGGGGCGACTGGAACACCTATCGTCGGACCACATTGCCATCGAGTCGTTGCCTCCAGGCAGACGGCCATCGGCCGGCGCCTAGTCGCCCCGAGCGGCCGATTTTGAGCGCGCGATCGACCGATGGGAGTCTTGGCGAAGAAGCGCGGCGGCTGGACGCCGTGAGGCGCTATGACATCCTCGATTCACCGTCGGAAGGCTCGTTCGAGCGCATTGCCACCATCGCCGCGAGGATTTTCGGCGTGCCGATCGCCGGCGTCAGCATCGTCGATGAAGATCGAGTCTGGTTCAAATCCCGACAGGGCCTGCCGATCGCCCAGGTGGAGCGCGCCCCCGGACTGTGTGGCTCGACCATACTCGGAGCGGAGCCCTACGTCCTGACCGACGCCAAGTCCGATCCGCGCTCGCTGGGCCATCCGCTGGTCACCGGCGATTTTGGAGTTCGATTCTATGCCGGCGCGCCGTTGCGGACGCATGACGGCCACAACCTGGGCGCCCTCTTCGTCATCGACAAGGCTCCGCGAACCATCCATCCGCGGGAGAGCGGCTATCTCCAGGACCTGGCGTCGGTGGTGATGGATCAGCTGGAGCTGCGCCTGCTGGCCCGCCTGGGCGGGGTTGCGCCGACCCACAAGCCGAGGAAACTTGCCTGGAAAACCAGCGCGTCCGCGGCGCGAAACCGGTTGCGCCTGGCCGATTGGCGAAAAGCCAGGGGGCTGACGGGTGTCGAGCTGGCGCGACGTTCGGGGCTGTCGGCCAGTTACATCAGCTTTCTCGAACACGGGCTGCGGCGCTACAACAAAGACACTTTGCACGCCCTGGGCAAAGCGCTTCACTGCACCGTCGCGCAGCTGCTTGGCGAGCCACCGCCCTGGTAGCCGGGGCCCTCGCCGTAACGCGTTTTCCCCGCCCGGGGATGGCGCGCATCCGATCGGCGATCGGCGCGTTACCTGTCTGTGAAACCGGGAAGATGGAGGACGCCGATCGTGCGGGCGCTTGAGATGTCGATACTGGCCGCCGGGGCGGTCGTGTCGCTCTTCGCCGGCGGCGGCGCGGCCAAGCTGGCCCTGGCCCCGCTGGACGCGGCCTACGCCGGACATCAACAGGCGGTCGCCGAAAATGCGGAGGCGCGGGAGCCGGTCGTCCCGATCGCCGATCGGCCCGCGCCGGAAATGGTCGCCTACCGCACCGACGTTGCACCGCCCGCCGGCGACGCCTGGGACGCCAAGCCGGTCGCGGTCCCTTCGCGGGACGACGCGCCAGCAACAGTCACGGCCATCAACGATGAGCCCGCCAGCGGTTTGGACAACGACACGGCCGCCTCCGACGCAAACGGCCAAGCCGACGTCGGCCCCGAAGCCGCCGCCGCTGACTCAGGCGAGGACGCCACGCCCGCGCCCCGGACCGAGCCGGCGAGCGATAGCCCGCCCGCTGAACCGGCCGCGCCGCGGCAGGATCCCGAAGGGTAGCTGACGCCGATTCCCGCTCACGACCGCGCTTTGGGCGCCTCGCGGGTGGCGAACGCCGCCGGGTTGTAAAGGGAGAGGGGCTCGTCGCGCTTCAGTCTCGCCGTCCAGTCTTGCGACCGCCCCAGCCAGGCTGTCAGGCGATCGGCGGCCGACGGGTCATGGCGGCGGATGGCGGTGAGGTCGGCGGCGAGGTCCAGATCGGCCACGGCGAGGCTTTGGCGGGCCGGCGCCAGCGCCGGGCCGGCGTACCGCTCGGCCATGGCGCCCAGTGCGGAGCGGGCGGCCTGAATCATTACCTGGGCGGATCGACTGTCGCCGTGCGCCAGGGCGGCAATGGCGGCGCGGATGGCGCGGCGGGCGTCGCCCATGGCCTCCTCCATACGTACGGGCTCGCTCGCGGGCGCCGGGCAGGCCGCCGGGCTCAGGGCGCGGACATAGGCGGCGAGACCAGCCAGAACGGCCGGCGGCGGCTCGGGGCCGTCGAACTCCTCGGTGACCAGGCCATGGATGAAACGCGGCAGGGCGTCCGATGCGCGCGCCTGGGAGATTTTCAGCGCTGTCTTGGTGCCGCCCAGATCGGGAATGGGCACGGGATCGAACACGTCGTCGCCGCGGTGGCTGCTCATCATGGATGAGGTGACGTCCGCCGTTCCCGGCCTTCCCGACAGGCCAGGAAAATCGAAGTTGGGGTTGGTCCGACCGTTCTGATGGCAGGTCTCACAGGCCAGTCCCGCCCGCGCCGCCTGGCCGCCGAGCAGCAGGGGATCACGGAAGGCGGCGCGGCCCAGCTCCACCAGATAAGCCTGAATGGGGTCGCTTTGGACCTTGAGACACTCGACCGGCCGGCGGGTCAGAAGGCGCGCGGCGTCCGCCCCTGGGGCGAGCCAACGCATGGCTCTAAGGGGTGGAGCGGACGGAACCGCGGCGGCAGCGAGCGAGAGGGCCGCCGCGCCGATCAGGAAGCCGGATCGCCGCCGTGCTCGATCCAACGCCGCAGATCCTCGGCCTCGGCGCAGCCGAAGGCGCACTCATTATCCAGCGTGGCCAGCATGGCCCGCGCGCCGGCCATGTCGCCGCGGATCACCTTCAATTCGCCGTAGTATTCGGTGGCCCCGCGATGGCCCGGGGCCAGGGCCAGCGCCCGCCTGTAGTAGGCTTCGGCCCGGCCCAACTGGCCGAGCTTGCGCCATGTATAGCCCTTGTAGGTAAGGATGTCCGGGTGCGGCCCGAACGCCGCCTCGGCTTGGTCCAGGGAGGCCATGGCGTCGACGTAGCGCCGCTCGTTGATCAGGCTGACCGCCCGCACATAGGCCAGATCGCCGGCGTGGCTGGAGGCGAACAACAGGTTGGCCGGCGTGGCGAGCTGGGCGGCGGGACCGACGGGCGCCGCGGCCTGAGCCGGGGTCATGGCCTGCTGCACCGCGGCAATCGCCGCTTTGAGATCGGTCGCCTGCGGACAGGTGTCGTTGCAGGTCGCGGCCTGGGACTTGAGCCCGTCCAGTTGCGCGCCCGCCTTGCTGGCATCTTTCAGCCTGGCCAGGCTGACCGCGTAGTCGCGGCGGGCGTCAATCCGCTCCGGATCGAGCTTGACCGATTTTTCATAGGCCCTGACCGCGTTCTTGTCGTCGCCGGCGGCGGCGCGGGCCATGCCCAGCATATACCAGCCGACGGCCGCCCTGGGCGCCGCTTCGGTGACATGCTCGAAATAGCGGGCCGCATCCTTGAAGCGGCCGGCGTCGAAGGCCGCAGCGCCGCTCTTGGCCTCCTCGGCGGCGTTGTAGCGCGGTTCCGACGGCATGCTGGGCGAGGAGCGTGGCATCTGCCCGCCGCCGCTCATACCCATGCCCGAGGCCATCGCCCCGGCCGGCGCCGCGCCGGCCAGAACCACGAAAAGCCCCAAGAATTTCAACCGCCCGGACATCATAGCGAAGAGTCCTCCACAGTCCCTCGAAGCGCCACTATGACTCCTTCGCGCGAGGCCGCCATGCGGCTTTTCGACGCCGCCCCGCCTCGCCTTGCGCCCCCGCCCCGCTCAGCGTATTAGCCGCCTCCTTTCAACGATGGCCTGATCCTCGGTAGCTCAGTTGGTAGAGCAGCCGGCTGTTAACCGGCGGGTCGCAGGTTCGAGTCCTGCCCGGGGAGCCATCGGCGAGATTGGATTTTTTGAAAAGCGAGCGATACCCCATGCTCGAGGTCGAGTTGTTTCTGATCCATCGCGGCGCGGCGTCCGCCGACCGCGATCCGAGCGGAGGTCTCTCGGGCTGGAAATCGCTCGGCAAGGGGCGGATCGTCGATCTGCCCTCGGTGGGCGATCAAATCCGCATCGCGCCCGACAAGGTCGTGCGTGTGAGGGGGGTGATGCACCTGGCCGCGATGGAGGGCGGCGGGCTGCCGGGCGAGCCGGCCGTGCGGTTGATGGTGGAATTCACGCCCGGAGACGAGGTCCTGGGTCCCACCCAGTAGGGTCTGGGCGCCGGGGGAGGGGCGGACGCGCCACCGAACTTGCGGACGTCAGAGACGTGCGCGTGAGACGGGCGCACGCCGGAAACCGCCGCTCCGGTCGAGAAATGACTTTCCCCGCACGGTCCCTGGAAGGTCCGTGGTCGGCCATTGGAATGATCGGCCGGTGAGCCGGTTCCCCGCCGGCAAGAAGATTCTCACGCCCGCCGCGGATCGCGCCTCGAGCCGGTGGCCGGCCGCTCTGACCGCCTCTCGTCTCACCGCCTCAGAGTTGGCCTCGAAGGACATGGTCCTTCATCCATTTTGCTTCGGACTCCTCGTGGACGAAGAAGACCTTCAGGGCGTTCGAGTCCCCCACGTTCACGTCCTCAGGGCTGGCCCAGAAGAGTTTGGTCGTCGCCTGGAATTTGCCGACGTAAAACCAGCGCGCATCGCCCATGGCCCTGGCGCCGCCCGGCTCCACGAAGACGAGAATGTCGGCCTCCCGCTCGTCAAGGACTTTGAAGGCCACCACGTCGGCTTCGTAGGCCTGTTTCACGACATGGATCTTGGCCATCGGCGAGTTTCCTTTTTCCTGGAGTCGCTTGCCAATCGCGGAAGGGTGTCCTGGGGCGCACTCACCAGACGCCGACATTGGGCATCGACGCCCACGGCTCGGCGGGGGCCAGGGCGGCGCCCTGCTGGAGAAGCTCTATGGAGACGCCGTCGGGGGAGCGGACGAAGGCCATGTGGCCGTCGCGGGGCGGCCGGTTGATGGTGACACCGCCGTCCATCAGCCGCCGGCAGGCCTGGTAGATATCCTCCACCTGATAAGCGAGATGACCGAAGTTGCGCCCGCCGCCGTAGGTTTCCGGATCCCAGTTGTGGGTCAGTTCGACCAGGGGGGCGCGTGTCTCCTTCGCGCTCGCCGCGTCGCCCGGCGCGGCCAGGAAGACCAGGGTGAAGCGGCCGGCGGGATTGTCGATGCGGGCGACTTCCTCCAGCCCCAGCTTGGCGCAGTAGAAGTCCAGCGCCCGATCGAGGTCACTTACCCGGACCATGGTGTGAAGATAGCGCATCGCCCTTCCTCCTCGTTTCGACACCGCCGGTTTCCCAGGCAGATGTAGCAGCCGCGGCCGCCCGCGCCAGGGCCAAGGCGCCAAACCTTTCCGCGTATTCATTTGCCCTTGGCCGCCGGCTCGACGCACAAACTGGCCGATTCAGCGATGGGCCAGCAGGGGAAGGCCAAGCCAAATGCGCTTCAAGTCGTCCTACCTCGTGGTGGCCGCGATCGTCGTGGTGGTGTTCGCCTATCTGCTCGCCCGCCCGTTTCTGGGCCCGGCTGACAAGAGCAAGGCCGCCGGGGCGCAGGCCGCCGCCGCGCCGGCCACGCCCCTGGTTCAGGTGAGCGACACCCCGCAGGCCGAACATCCCTATCTGGTCGTCTTCCAGGGCCGCACCCAGGCGGCCCGCACCGTGGTGGTGCGCTCGGAGACGGCGGGGCTCGTGGCGGCGACGCCGGTGTTACAGGGCTCGTTCGTGCGGGCCGGAACGGTGCTCTGCCGCCTGGCGGTGGACGCGCGGGCCGCGGCGCTGGATCAGGCGCGGGCGGCCATGCGGGCCAAGCAGCTGCAGATGCAGGCCTCGGCCAATCTGGCCGCCAAGGGATTCCGATCCAAGACCCAGGTGCTCACCGACCAGGCCGACCTCGATTCGGCCTCGGCGGGGGTACGCTCCGCGGAGGTCGCCCTGCGCCAAGTGAACATCGTCGCCCCGTTTGCCGGCGTATTCGATCACCGCGACGCCGAGGTGGGCGCCTATCTCTCGCCGGGCCAGGCGTGCGGCACGGTGATCGAGCTCGACCCCCTGCTGGTGGTGGGCGACCTTCCCGAAACCGAAGTCGGAAAGGTCAGGCTGGGCGCGCCGGCCGCCGCCAAGCTGGTCTCCGGAGCCTCGATCGGCGGCCACGTCCGTTTCGTCGCCCGCGACGCCGATCCGACCACCCGCACCTACCGGGTCGAGGTCATCGCGCCCAACGCCGGTAACGCCGTGCAGTCGGGCCTGTCGGCCCAGATGCGGGTCACCGCCGGCGTCGGCCCGGCCCATCTGATTCCCGTCTCCGCTC
>JALYTR010000121.1 GCA_030854165.1 Pseudomonadota bacterium
CCCGTTGGGCGACCTGCCGCAGACCGTTCTGACGGAGCTGCGCGCCCGGATGACGCTGGACGCCGGCGTGGCGCGCGACGGCGCCGGACTGGCCGGGCTGGTGGCCTGGATCGGGGACATGCAGGCGCTCCATGGTCCAGCGGCCCCGCTCGTCGCGGCCCGCCTGATCGCGCAGGGCGCGCTGGACAGATGCGAGAGCCGAGGGGCCCATTTCCGGGCCGATTTTCCGGCGACCGCCGAGATCCCAATTCACACCCGGATGACCGTGGCGCCCCACGATTTTCGGATCGCCGTTGCGGCGTGATTCCTCCCCTCCCCAACATCCTGGTCGAACCCATCGTGCGCGCCGCCCTGGCCGAGGATCTGGGGCGAGCCGGCGACATAACCTCGCTGGCCTGTATCGAGGCGGGGACGCGTCTCAAGGCGGCGTTCGTGGCGCGCGCACCCGGTTTCGTGGCCGGCATGGCGTGCGCGCGCCTGGCGGTCATGACCATGGATTCGGCGGCGCGGTTCGAGGCCGAGGTCGCCGACGGCGAGGCGGTTCACGCCGGCACGGTTCTGGCGAGGGTCGCCGCCGACGCGCGCGCCCTGCTGGGCGCCGAGCGCGTGGCCCTCAACCTGATGGGGCGGCTGAGCGGCATCGCCACCCTGACCGCCGCCTATGTGGCGGCCGTCCAGGGAACGCGGGCGAGAATCGTCGATACCCGCAAGACCACGCCCGGTCTGCGAGTCTTGGAGAAATACGCCGTGCGGTGCGGCGGTGGGGCCAACCACCGCTTCGGCCTCGATGACGCGGTGCTGATCAAGGACAATCATGTCGCGGCCTGCGGCGGGATCGCCGAGGCCCTGCGCCGGGCGCGCGCCAGCGCCGGTCATCTGGTCGGGGTCGAGGTCGAGGTCGATGGCCTGGGGCAGCTCGCCGAGGCCCTGGAACACCGGGCGGTCGTGATCATGCTCGACAACTTCAGCCTCGCCGACCTGGAAGAGGCGGTGGCGATGACGGCGGGCCGAGCCCTGCTGGAAGCGTCGGGAGGCGTCAGCCTCGACACCGTAGGCGCCATCGCCGAAACCGGCGTCGATCTGATCAGCGTCGGCGCCCTCACCCACTCCGCGCCTGGGCTCGATATCGGCCTGGACGCGACATGAGGGCGCGACGGGCGGCGGGATCAGGAGGCGGCGCGCGAGACCAGGGCCGGCGAAGGATTGGCGGCCTGGATCAAGACCGCGGGTGGGACCACACGCCTTTGGGCCGGCACGGGGGTCAGAACGCCCAGGGCGAAGGTGTAGTGGACGCGGCTCTGACTGGGCGGAAGAGCCTCGGCCGCCAGGATCGACCGATCGGGAGCGGGCGAGGCGGCGCGGCCGACGCCGGCAAAGAAGACATGGCCTCCCACCCGAACGACACGGCCCTCACCGCCGCCCAGGCGCGCGGCGTGAAACGAGGTCGCCTGGCCAATGGCGGCCATGACATAGCCGTCCAGAGCGCGCGTGGCGACGTCCCGGGCCCGGGTCCAGGCGGCCCATTCGCGCGGGCGGCGCATGGCCCCGTTGCAGGCGAAGCTGAACTGGCAGCCGCGTCCGCCGACCCCCTGATAGACGACCCCGCAGACGCTCTTGGGAAAGCTGGGACGACGGGCGCGATTGAGGACCACCTGGGCGACCGCCGCCTGCCCGGCCAGAGGCTCGCCGCGCGCTTCGTAATAGACCGCGGCGGCCAGGCAATCGAGGGACCGCGCCGATGGAGCGGCGGGGGCGGGCGAAGGGGGGACCGTCGCAAAAACCGGCGCCTGAATCTGGGCGACCGGGACCATGACCGGCGCGCGAATGAGAATGGGGGCGGCCTGGGCGCGGGCCTGACCGGTCACGATCCAGGCGCCGCCGGCGGCGGTGAAAAGACCGGCCCCGGCCACGGCCGCGCCAATCGCCGCGCGCACCAAGGCGCGCGTTCGAAACGAAAACAACAAGGGTATCGTGTCCTATGCGACGAGGGCAGGACGCGCCCTCTTTGACCCGCCATCGCGACCGCCCGCGAGATGTTTGGGGGCGGCGCAACAACGGCGTTCGGCCGGCACACGGTGGCTGAACAAGTTCTTCCTAGCGCGGAACGAGTCCGGAATGCAAGTGTTTGCTGCAGTGCAGCAGGGATTGGGGTGGGATTCCATCCCTTGGTTTGGGCTGACGGGAGCGACCCGGCCATTGACTCTTTCGCGCCTCGGTAGGACGTTTCGATCCGCCGTCATGCGGTGAATACCGGTGCGCGGCCACCATCGTGGAGGGCGCCTGAAGTGACCTACAAATTCATCACCGGCAGCTATCCGGCCGGCTATTCGCTGAGCAGCGCCTACACCGGGCTCGTTATCGAGTCATCGGCCTACGTCGGCGGGGTCGGCCCGGAAGCTTTCTTCGACACGACCATACTCAACTACGGCCATGTCGCCCGCTCCGGCTTTGGAGCGGGAATCTTCATCCGATACGGCGGCTCGGTCGTAAACGGAAATGGCGCCCTGGTGTCGGGGTTCTACGGCGTCCAAATTGCCAATTCTTCGACCTCAAATCCCGGATTGGTCGCCAACAGGGGCGTCATATCGGGCGATTATGGGGTGTTTATCTCCCAAAACGGCGCCGTCGCCAACTACCAGAATTCGCCCTTCCCGAGCCAGGCTTCGGGCGGCAGGATCACCGGGTCGAGCGATGGGGTCAGGATCGTGGGCGGCCAGGGATCCGTCACCAACCACGGCACGATCGAGGGGGGCGGCGTCGGCGTCTCGATAGACCAGGGCCAGATCGTCAACGGATCGGGCGTCTACACCGCCTCGACGATCGAGGGCGGCAATGACGGCGTCTATGCGGCGGGCGCGGCGACCGTGACCAATTTCGGCGCCATTCATGGCGCGTCGTTTTTTGGCGTCTATCTGAAGGCGGGCGGCGCGGTCACCAACGGCAGTTTCACCGACACGGCGGCCACGATCGAGGGCTATCGGGGCGTCGCCATTCGCGCGAACGGGAGCCTCGTCAACTTCGGCACGGTGTTGGGCGAGGGGCGATTCGAATACGGCGCGCGGGTCGAGGGCGGGGTGGTGAAAAACGGCGGGCAAACAGATACGAGCGCCCTGATCGCCGGCGACTCTGGCCTGGAGGCATTCTCCGGCGTGTTGATCGTCAGCAACTATGGCACAATCCAAGGAGTTTATGGCGATGGCGTCATTCTCCTTCAGGGCGGCACGCTCGCCAATGGCGACCGCTCCGACCCCACGGCGTCTATCCGCGGCGCCAGCGGCGGTATCTACGCCGACAAGGCCGCCGCCACGCTCACCAACTACGGAACCGTGTTCGGCATCGGCGATGGCGTGCATCTGCTGGCCGGCGGCGCCCTGACCAATGGTTCGCTCATCGAGACCGGGGCGCGGGTCGAAGGGTACAGCGGGTTCTTTGCCAGCGGCGCATCGGCGACCGTCTCCAACTACGGCACGATTCTGGGGACGGCGCGCTATGGCGATGGCGTCTTCATCGTGGCCGGGGGCGCCGTCACCAACGGCGGGGCGAGCGACACCGCGGCGCTGATCGACGGAGCCAATTCGGGCGTCTCGGCCACCGCGACCGCCTCGGTCAATAATTTCGGCACGATCCTCGCCGCCCATACGGACGGGGTCTACCTGAAGGCGGGCGGCGCGGCCACCAATGGCGCAGTGACCGACACGGCGGCGCGGATCGAGGGCGTCAATGGCGTCGTCGCCTTCACCGCCTCTGCCGCCATTGTCAATTTCGGGCAGGTCAAGGCGACCGGCGCCGCCCACGGCTCCTACGGCCTGGAACTCCTCGTCGGCGGCTCTCTGACCAATGGCGCGGTCACCCATCCCGGCGCCCTGGTCGAAGGCTATACCGGGGTAGAGATCGCGGGCTCGGCCGGCACGGTGGTGAACTTCGGAACCCTGCAGGGCGACGGGATGGCGGGGGGGGAAGCGGGGCTTGTCCTGGCGGCCGGCGGCGTGGCGACCAACGGGGCGGCGGGCGACCGGGTCGCGACGATCGAGGGGCGCACCGGCCTTTCCGCGTCCGGAAGCGCCGCCACGGTGACTAACTTCGGCATGATCGCCGGAGCGGGTGGAACGGCGGTGCAGTTCAATTCGTCCACCGACGAACTGATCGTCGAGGCCGGCTCGGTCTTCACCGGCGCGGTGAACGGCGACGGCGGGACGATCGTGCTGGCCTCCGGGGCGGGCTCGGTGACCTTCCTCGCCGGCGACAGCCTTGTGGTCTCCGGCAGCATGGCGACGACTACCTTCAGCAACTTCGGCACGGTCGAAGTGGGTGCGGCGGCGAGCTTTACGGTGGCCGGCAATGGAAACATCGCCAATGGCCAAACCCTGATCGACGCGGGGACGCTTTCCGTAGCCGGGACGCTGAACGTCGCCGGATCTCTGGTCACCGCCGGCGCCCTGTCCGGCAAGGGGACCCTGGCCCTCACCGGCGGAATCGCGTCCTTTGACGCCGGAACGAGCCTCACTATCGCCAAGATCAGCGAGAGCGGGGCGGGCACGACGGCTGCCTTCTCGGTTCCCTCTCTGATCTACGCCGGCGTGTGGATGCAGAGCGCGGGGACGATCTTGGCGTCCGCGGGGGCTCGGGTGAACTTCTCCGGCGTCGGCGATGCTTTCGCCGGGACCCTGGCCGGGGCCGGGACAGTCGCCTTTATCGGCGGCTCCGATACGCTCAACGGAACGAGCCTCACCGCCGCCAAGGTGATCGTCAATGGCCCCACCTCACCCTGGCCGGGATGATCGCCGTCACCGGCGCCGTCACGGCGACCACCGCCAATCTGATCGTGGCGGCGGGCGGGGCGAGCCTTTCCGGCGGCGGATCGTTCGTCCTTTCCAACACCGCCACCAACCGTATCTACGGCGCCACGGCGGCGGCCACCCTGACCAATGTCAACGACCGGATCGCCGGCGCCGGCCTCCTGGGCAATGGCCAGATGACCCTCGTCAACGACGCCGGCGGCCTCATCGAGGGCGACGGGACCCTGAGCCTCACGCTCGACACCGGGGCCAACACGATCGCCAACAACGGGCTGATCGAGGCCATGGGCGCCGGCGGCGTCGCGGTCAAAAGCGCGGTCAGCGGAACCGGAACCACCAAGATCGGGGCCGGGACTCTCAGCTTCGCTTCGGCCTTCAACCAGGCGGTCACCTTCACCGGTACGACCGGCGTGCTGGAGCTGGCCCGCTCCCAGGCCTACACCGCCGCCATCCGCGGCTTTTCCAAGACCGGCGGAACCTCGCTCGACCTCACCGACATCGCCTTCGGCGGCTCGACCAAGGCAAGTTACAGCGGCACGGCCACATCCGGCACGCTCACCGTCACCGACGGAACCCACACCGCCGGGATCAGGCTGATCGGCGACTACACCGCCTCGACCTTCACCGTCGCCTCCGACGGCCACGGCGGGACCACCGCCAAGGACCCCGCCAAAACCGCCGGACCACCCGGCCCGCTCCCGCCGTGGGTCAGCCCCGGCGGCGGCCATCGGTTCATCGACGCCATGGCCGGGCTGGGATCGCGGGCTTCGGCGACTATGATCGCGGGCCAGTGCTGGCAGGCCGCCGCGCCCATGCTTCTGGCGCCGCGGATTCAGACGGCTTGAGGCTTCGCCGTCCTAACTTCGCCGCTCCAGGACGAAATCCACCGCCTGGGTCAGAAAGCGACCGCGGGCGCCGAAGTGAACGAGGTGGGCCTTGGTCTGGGCGGTGAGCAGGGCGATGCGCTCCCTGGCCGCCTCGACGCCCAGAAGGGTGACGTAGTTGGCCTTGCCGCGCGCCGCGTCCTTGCCGCCGGCCGCCTTGCCCAGGGCGTCGGCGTCGCCCTCGGCGTCCAGGACATCGTCGACGATCTGGTAGGCCAGGCCGATGTCGCGGCCGAAGGCCATCAGGGCGGCGCGCTCGGCCTGGCTGGGCCGCGCCATGGCCAGGGGAAGTTCGAAGGCGCACACGATGAGGGCGCCGGTCTTCATGCGCTGCATGCGCGCCACCGCGCCCAGGTCGTCGCGCACCCCGAGCAGATCGATCATCTGGCCGCCGGCCATGCCGCGGGCGCCCGAGGCGGCGGCTAGAATGCGCACCAGTTCGGCGATCACCTCGCCGTCCTCATGCGTGTCGCCGTGGGCCATGATCTCGAAGGCGACGGTCTGCAGGGCGTCGCCGGCCAGGACCGCGGTGGCTTCGTCGTAGGCGATGTGGACCGTGGGCCGGCCACGCCGCAGGTCGTCGTCGTCCATGCACGGCAGATCGTCGTGGATCAGGCTGTAGGCGTGGATGCATTCGAGGGCGCAGGCGGCGCGCAGCACCGACCGTTCGGCCAGGCCGAGAAGGCACCCGGTCTCCAGGGCGAAGAAGGGGCGCAGCCGCTTGCCCGGCCCCAGGGCCGCGTAGCGCATGGCCTCGGTGAGGCGGGCCTCCGGACCTTCGGCGCGGGGGAGCAGTTCGTCGAGGGCCACGGTGACCAGATCGGCCGCCTCGGCGACACGCCGAGCGAGTGGGAGCTGGGCGACCGCGGCGCTCACGAGAACTCGGCCGGCTCGACGCCGATGGGACCGGCCGCACCCATGACGATCTTCTCCACGCGCAGTTGGGCCGCCTTCAATTTTGCCTCGCAATGAGCCTTGAGAGCCGCGCCGCGCTCGTAGACGGCGATCGAGCGCTCCAGTTCGGCCTGACCGGATTCCAGTTCGGCGACGATCTTCTCGAGCTCAGCCAGCGCCGCTTCGAAGGAGAGGGCGGCGATTTCGGCGGCGGCGGTCATGGGCTCACCCTAGCCGAGGG
>JALYTR010000122.1 GCA_030854165.1 Pseudomonadota bacterium
GTTGGGGACGGTGGATCATGGCGATGAGGAACCGGGTCAGACGGGGGTGATAGCACCGATACAGGGCTTCGAAGGCGCGCTGGTCTCTCTCCACGATCCGCTCGATCAGCAGCGCGTCGTCCCGCCAGTCCGATCGCCGGGCCGCCCCGCGCCGACCCGTGGCCGCGCCTTGTCTATCCAATGTCGGCTTCCATGTTTGCTCCTGTTTATGCCCGGCGAGGGGCGGAAGGTTCAATGGAATAGGCCAAGTGAACCAAAGCGCGCCGCGAAGATCGGGATTTTCTTTTGGGCGGCTTTGAACCTCCGGCGCCTGGCGATGGATTTACCTTACCGCCGCCGGAGCGCTCCGCCCTGGCCACAACGGAGGGACCATAGATGATCGTCGCCAACAGGCGCGCCGCGCCGCTGCTCGCCGCCGCCGCCGCCGGGCTTCTCGCGCTGCAGGCGCCGCCGGCCCAGGCTGAGAAGTTCCAGATCACCAACCTGGTGTCCGACGGCTTCGTCCCCGCCGCGACGCTCGATCCGTCGCTGATCAATCCCTGGGGTATCTCCTACGGTCCAGGCGGCCCGTTCTGGGTGTCCGACAACAACGCCGGCGTCAGCACCCTCTACGACGGTTCGGGCGGCAAGGTCGCGCTCACCGTCGCCATTCCCCCCCCCGCCGGAATGACCGGCGCGGGCACGCCCACCGGCCAAGTCTACAACGGTTCGAACGGCTTCAAGGTCACCGCCAACGGCCAGACCGGCGCCTCGGTCTTCCTGTTCGCCACCGAGGATGGGACCATCGCCGGCTGGGCCCCGTCGGTCGATGGGACCAACGCCATCCTCGCGGTCGACAACTCGGCCTCGCTGGCGGTCTACAAGGGCCTGGCGATTGGAACCAAGGGAACGGCCAACTTCCTCTACGCGGCCAATTTCCGGGCCGGCGACGTGGAGATGTACAATTCGAAGTTCAAGCTGGTCAAAGTCTTCACCGACCCTTCCGTGCCGGCCAAATATGCGCCGTTCAACGTGCAGAACCTGGGCGGCACGCTCTACGTCACCTTCGCGAAGCAAGATCACTCCAAGCACGATTCCGTCGCCGGAGCGGGCTTCGGCTTCGTTGACGCCTTCAGCCTCGGCGGTGTCTTCGAGCGCCGGATCGCCACGCGGGGGCCGTTGAACGCCCCCTGGGGCCTCGACATCGCCCCGGCCGGTTTCGGCTCCTTCGCCGGCGATCTTCTGGTCGGCAATTTCGGCGACGGGTGGATCAACGCCTTCAACCCGACCACCGGCGCCTACGTCGGCCCCCTTGTCGGCGCCAATGGCTACCCCATAGCCCTCGGCGACCTGTGGGGCCTGATCAACGGCAACGGCGGCGCCAACGGCGATCCCAACACCGTCTATTTCACCGCCGGCCTGCAACAGGAGGCCCACGGCCTGTTCGGCGCCCTGTCGCTGATTCCAGGCTCGGCCGCCCGCTAGGGATCGACGATCCGCTCGCGTTTGGCCCGGACGCCCCTTCCGTCAGCCCGCGAGATGGCGGGCCGCCTCCTCCCCCGTGAAGTCGCGGGGGAGGGGGCGGTAGGCGCCAATCGCCTGCGTTGCACCTCCCCTTTACGGCTATCGGATTCACCCATCCAGAAACCCAACACCCGCTCTCCTCCCTCGCGCAGCGGGGGAGGAGAGCGATCGAGACGTTTCGGGATATGTGCATCCCCCGCTTCACGGAGGAGGAACCCAAATGATCCGGCCCAGGATGTCGGCCCTGGACGGTCACGCGGCCCTCTTCGCCAGTTCCATCACCCGATCCCAGGTGGTCGCCGCCAGGCTGGGCCGCGTCGTGCTCGCCCATTCCCCCTTCAAGCAGATTCTCGTGACCGCCACCGCCGCCTTGACCAACGTCGATAACAAATTTTCCGGTGAAGGGAGTTTGGGCGACGGCCTGATGACCCTCATCAACAAGGCGACCGGGGTCATCAACGCCAACGATGTGGGCGCCCTGAGCATCGACACCGGGGCGAACACGATTGTCAACGCCGGCCTGACGTCGCGGTCGGGACCGGCGGGCCGCAAGGCTGACGGGGCGCGGGCCAGGATCAGTCATAGGCTTCTTGCGAAAGCTGGCATATGGTCGATCATCACCGGTTTCGGCCCGTAGGCTCCGGTGGCTGAGAGCTGCATTCCGCTTGCTCCCGCCTTCGGCAGGGAGTTCGCTGTTGCAATATCCCCTCGATTACTTTCGCGTAGAAAAAGCCGTTGTCATCAGGCTGCGAGCCGCCGCTTCGCGTGTCCTGTGAGCGCGGGGCCATCCACCACGCTGGAGAGAGCCTACGAATTGGCGCGCTCCGGTAATTGCGCCGGAATCAGTGAGATCAAAAAGGCTCTGTTTGCCCAAGGTTATGACCACACTGGCGGGCGACTCTCTGGTCCAGTCCTTCTAAGAGACTTGCATCGCCTATGCGACGCCGCGCGTGGGGTCGCGCCACGCCTCTCGCCGGGCAAGCCAACGCAAACGCTAAGAATAGCGCCCGCCCCGGCGGTGAGCCCATGATCTGCCAGATCGATTTTCTCAAAGGCGCGGGCGTGATCGATAGCGTTGTCGCCGCCTTCGTTGATCCGGAGGCGGCGCGCGATCATGCCGTCCTGCTGACCGGCTTGCGTCACTTGCGGGCCGCTACTGGGTTTCGGATCACCAATGGCGATGCTGTCGTGGCGCAATGGCCCGAAGCCTATTTGCGTGTCGTCGCGAGCGGGCCGGTTGAACCCGCCCCCGGCCGACGTCAGCCCCAATGACGAATCGCGACGCATGGCCGCCGTGAAGCGCTATGACATCCTTGACACTCCGCCGGACGGATCGTTCGACCGCATCACCGCGATTGCCGCCCGAAGGTTCAATGTGCCGATCGCGATCATCAGCATTGTCGATCACGACCGCATCTGGTTCAAATCCCACCACGGCCTGACGATCGATGAGATCGGCCGCGATCCAGGCCTGTGCGCCTCGGCGATTCTATCGCCGGACCCGCATATCCTTGCCGATGCGAGGGCCGACCCCCGTTCGTTGGCGAATCCGTTGGTCGCCGGTGATTTCGGACTCCGCTTCTATGCCGGCGTTCCGCTGCGAACCCACGACGGCCACAACCTCGGTACGCTTTGCGTGATCGATAAGACACCGCAGCCGATCGATCAGACGCAGATCGACGATCTCGAAGATCTGGCCTCGGTGGTCATGGATCAGTTGGAGCTGCGATTGGCGGCCCGCCAAGCGGTCTCACACGCCAAACTCATGACCCGCGAAATCGATCACCGCGTGATGAACAGTCTTCAATTCATATCGGGCCTGCTCAGCATGCAAAGCCGCTCGGTCGATCTGACCGACGCCGCCAGCCAGTTGGAGATCGCGGCTAATCGCGTGGCGGCCGTGGCCCGCGTCCATCGCCACTTCATTTCCGACGAATCGGACGAAGTGTCCTGCATCGGGTTTCTCCGACGGCTATGCAAAGACCTGTCGGACGTCGTCGGTAAAGATGTCGAGGTCCATGGCGACGAAGGCAATGTGCCGACGCTCGCGATTCAGTCAATCGGGCTCATCGTCAATGAGCTCGTCACAAACGCCGCGAAGCATGGCGCGGGTAAGATCGAAGTCGCCTATCGATTTGATGGCGACACCCACGAAATCAGTGCGTGCGACGAAGGCGGCGGACCTCCAATCGATTTCGAACCGAACAAAAGCAGCGGACTTGGGATGCGGGTCGTCGTTGCGCTTGCCGGTCAACTCCGCGGAAGTCTGACGGCAAAGCCACACCCCAGAGTCGCCGGCTCTTGCTTCACGGTGGCCTTCCCGGCCTAGCTAATCCGGCCCATGGCCTTGGCCAGATGGAGAATCACACGATCAGGAGCCATGGGTTTGTGGCAGATCGTTACATCGCCATAGCGATGAGTAATCTCCGTGGGAACGACCGAAGCCGTATGGAACACCACATGGCGACCACGATTGAGCAATGCCATCGCCAGCGGGGCCGCGTCGCGGTCTGCAAGATGCACGTCAAGAATGGCGGCGTGAACGTCACCATACTCCAGGTAGACCAACCCGTCTTTCACGGTTGCGAAGGGTCCTACCACCTCGCCGTGCGCCGCCTCCACCGAATGAGAGAGTTCGGAAGCGACAAGTGTTTCGTCCTCTGCTATGAGAACACGGCAATCGTTGAGCATATTGTCCTGTCCCATAGGACGCTCCCTGACTGCTAACCAGTCCAAAAGCTGTGGGTTCCAAGCGCCGCCATGACATGGGGCTTGCGCTCGGTGAGCCAGCCGACGGGATCGTAATTTGGCCGTCTTGAGCGAGCCGCTCCGCTACAGCCCGAGCTTCACCACCACCTGGGACACAACCGACGGGGGAAGAGAATGGCGCCTAGATTGCGAGAAGTGAACGCCGCGGTCCCCTTGCCGTGGAGGAGCCGGGGGTCCGCCCAAAGCGTCGCCGATCCACCCGCCACCGTCCAAGCCGCCGTCACGCGTGAGGGTCGCCCTTTCCCGTCTCCACATAGGCCTTCAGGCTGGCCAGATAGTGGGTCCAGCCGGTCGTGCAGAGGGCGTAACAGTCGCCGGCCTCGGCGTAGCCGCGTTGCGCGAAGGCGAGCGCCGCGCCGCCCGCCTCCGGGCGAAGGTCGAAGCTGATGGTCGTGCCCACCCACTCCGGGTGCTGAGAGGCGGTGACCCGCCAGGCCACGCGAGCCGGCGGCGCGAGATCCTCTACGCTCACCTTGGTGGCGAGCTCGTGCCCCTGAAAACGAAACTCGCCGGCGCCGCCGATCCGCGGCTCGAGGTCGGCGTCGCGCATCCACCAGGCGCGAACGCCATCGGCCGTCGTCAACGCCTCATAGACCCGCTCGGGCGGCGCGTGGATTTCGACGCCGTCGATGATATCGGCCACGGTCACGCCGCCTTCCTGGCCAGTTCCGTCACCCGATCCCAGGTGGTCGCCGCCATGCTGGGCCGGGCGTTCATCGCCGCCAGCCAGGCGACGAGATTGGGATGGGACGCGGTCAGCGCCGCCCATTCCGGCGTCTGAGCCAGAAAGTCCATCTGCGGGGCGATCATGGCGTCGGCGAGGCTTAAGCGTTCGCCGGCGAGGAATGTCTTGTCCCCCAGCAGGCGGGCGATTTCGTCGAACACCGCGTGGGCCTTGGGCATGCACGCGGCGATGGCCGCCTCGTCGGCGGTGAGGCCCATCAACCTTGGTCCCACGATGCGCTGAAAGGCGATGACGTTGCCGACGCCCTGGAAGAGGTACCAGTCGGAGATGTTCATCAGCTGATCCATCCGCGCCGCTGCCTTCGGATCGGCGGGGGTGAGCGGCGGCTCGGCCGCCACGCGATCGATGTAGCGCAGGATGGCCTGGGTCTCGTAGAGCGTGAAGTCGCCATGTTCGACGACCGGCATGCGGCCGAACGGATGGCGCGACAGGTGCGGCTGCTGCTTCAGCGCGCCCGGGGCGAGGGGCGAAAGCCGCCAGGCGAGACCCTTCTCCTCCAGCGCGACCATGACCGCGCGGGCGAAGGGGCTGCCGGGAATGGTGTGAATGGTGAAGTCGGTCATCGGGAGGTCTCCTTTTCCTCAGGCTGAATGATCGGCGGCGAAGTCGGCGAAGTTCCGCAGGCGGGCGGGCCAGCCCTCGGAGATGCTAGCGGCGACCTTTTCGGCGCTGTCGCCGAACCGCTCGAGGTCGCGGTGGACGAGGGTGACGCGGGTTTGGCCGTCGCCGGCCGCGGCGAAAGTCAGTTCGACCTCGGTCAGGAAATCGGGATCGTATTTGAAGGCGGCGTCGAGCTGCCAGCCCAGCAGCAGCCGGCCGGGAGGGTCCCAGGCAAGCACCTTGCCCCACTGCGTCTCGGCGCCGTCGTCGTCGCGCTCGAACCACCGGCCCTCGGCCCTTGGCTCGATGACGATCTGGGCGTGCGGTTTGCCGCCGATCGTCTTGCCCTTGGGCCACCAGCGGCCGATGTCGCGGGTGAAGATCTCGAAGGCCCGCGCGGGACGCGCCTTCACGGTCACGGTCTTCTCAATCGGTGCGATCGTCATCGGTGTCGTTCTCCTCATTGCTCGTTTCGACAAAGTTCTCGAACGCCGCCAGGGCGTCGATCCAGAATTCATCCAGCCAGTCGCGCATGGCGCCAATTCCTCTTGGGTCGAGGCGATAGATGCGCCGCGTCCCCTCGGCCGTGTCGGTCACCAGCCCGGCGTCCTTGAGCACCCGCAGATGCTGCGAGACCGCCGGCCGGCTCACCGGCAACCCGGCCGCCAGCGCCCCCACCGCTGAGGGCCCCCGCGCCAGCCGCTCGAAGATCGCCCGCCGCGTCGGATCCCCCAAGGCGCCCAGCGCCCCGATCGCCTTTTTCGTTGCCGGTCTGTTAGCCATTACTAACCGTAAGCGATAACGCACATAATGTCAAGCCGTTAAAAAAGTAACGGCCTATATTCCAGGCAATCGTGGCTCACCCGCCCCTCCACCCCTTCCGGGTCCCCCTCCCCCATAGAGAATGGGGGAGGATCATGACGCTCAAATCCTCCTCCGCGAAGCGGGGGAGGAGGACCGCCCCCGGGTCCGGCCAAAGGCCGGCCCGAGGACAGGCTCCGCGGTGGAGGGGGCGGGGGAAAGAGCGCCGGCGCGCCCGCTCATAAATCGCGCCGCTGGCGTCGCCGGCCGGGGCCGACGTCGCCGCTCGCGCCGGCGTTCAGGCAGTCTGCAATTTGGGCGGCCCCATCGTTGCGCCAATCTCACGGCGCCAGTCGCCTGTCGCGTCCAGCGGGCCCGCCCCGCTCGCCCCCAGCC
>JALYTR010000504.1 GCA_030854165.1 Pseudomonadota bacterium
CTGCAGGCGCTGGGCGGTGGCGGCGTCGGGCCGCGCCGCGCCTGGCCCGTTCTCCTCACTCGGTGCGAGCGATTGGGCGAGGAGTTGGGCAAGGGAGCCTGCGGGATCCCCGGTCTGCGAACCGCTCGAACCCTCCCGCCACCAGGCCGCCAGCGTTCCCGCCAGGTTGGCGGCAGGAGCTGACACGCCAAGGTCCTGGGGACCGATGCCGGCCGAGCGGGAGACGGTCACGCTTGCCGGCGCCTGCCCGGACGCCGCCAAGGACGGCGGCGATGAAGCCATCTCTGGCGGCGAAGCGCCCATCGGCGCGGTCGATTGGGTGGGCGTCGGAGCCGGTGTCTGGGGGGGTGGCGGCGAAGCCGCCCCAGGGTTGAGGTAAGCGTAAGGAGTCGATCCGCGGATGGCGGCCAGGTTCGCGGCGCTGTTCTGGTGGGCAAGGGCCGCCTTGACCTTGGGATCGAGCAAATAGCCCCAACGGGCGCGATCCGCCGCGCTCATCACCCCGCCGGTCGCTGAGAAGTTGGTCTGGAAGTTCTTGCTGAACTGGGCGTAGCTCAGGCTCGCATTCTCCATCGCCGCGTTCGGCGAATTGGGCGGCGGGCCGCCTTGGAGTTGGCCGATCGCCCCATCGAGCGAGACGTCGCTCCAATTGACCCCTGCCGGCGTCTGGTCGTCCGTCTCGCCCAGGAATTCGCGCGCCAGCGAAACGTCGTAGGCGCTGCCGCTCGTGCCATCGGACCTCGTGAAGGTCGTGGTCGATGTCCAATAGCTGTCGGAGGTATTCGTCCCGTCAAACCCGGTGGGCTGCGCGGCGAGGCTGATCGAGGCGATGCCGAGCTGGGTGAGTGTGGAAACCTCGCCCGCTTCGGCCCGCCCGTCCTGATTGGCGTCGACCCACACCAAGAGCTTGCCGAAGTTGGTGTCGTTGGCGTCGATGATCCCATCGCCGTTGGTGTCCCAGGCGGCCAAGCCCTGAAGATCGGACGTGGCGCCGGGCTTGTCCTGCAAAAAGGAAATGTCCTGGATAGTGGCGAGATTGCCGTCGCCGGCTCGATCAACCGCCAGAATGCCATTGGTCGGTCCTACCCAACCTGTCCGCGTGATGAGTCCGCTGCTCGCGTCCTTGGTGACGATGTCCGATTGCGCCACCGGCGTCAGTTCCAATCCATCGCCGGTGAGGTCGAGCACGATCGGGGGGATGTCGCCCCCGCCGCTTCCGCCCTGGCCGGTTATGACATTTGTCCAGCCAAGCGGTAGTTGGCTTAGATTCACAGTCGTCCCGCCAGCCTGCACAAAAAACAGAGTGTTCCACGAAACAACGCCCGTGCTGACGTTAGTATACCTCACCCCACCACCCAGGATATCCATGCGGTCGCTGACCTGGCTGGCGGTCAGGGCGAGATTACTGGGATTGGTCAGACCGACAAAGAGATCGTTGCCAACCACCTGATAGATCACGTCGCTGGCGGCGACGGTCGAGCCGAAAACTATGGTGTTCTGTCCACCGGTATCGCTGATACTGTCGGCGCCATCGCCACGTTCGAACAGGAACTGATCATCGCCGCTGGACGTGACGATCATATCGTTGCCGAGTCCCGCGTCGATGACGCTGCCATACTGGCTCGAGACATTCCCCGAGCCGTAGATGGTGTCATTGCCGCCATAGGTGAAAATCAGGCCGGGATGGTTGGGCGAGCCGTACTCGGTATCGACGCCGTCGCTGCCGTCGCCCAGATAGGTGACCACGGAAAGATCGACTTGGCCGGCGCCAGCCATATCGAGGGTCTTGATGACGTTGGCGTTGGAAAAAGGCACAGTGTCGCCGGCGATGGCGACATAGCCGCTTCCGCCGCGTTCGCCGATCCGAAGGCCGGTGTCCGTGTTGTTGGTGTCGTTGTTGTAGCTGATCCACAGATTGTCGAAGTTAAGGCCGCCGCCGATTCGCAAGGTGTTGGACCCGGTCGCCGTGTCGGTGATCGTCTCCACGCCATAGCCGTGATTGAACACGAAGGTGTCGGATCCCGCGCCGCCGATCAGGGAATCGTTGCCCCCGCCGCCGTCCAACGTGGAGCCGGAGTCGGCGGCGGTCAGCTTATCGG